>JBAZTN010000183.1:0-6234 GCA_041661895.1 Methylobacter sp.
CAGGCGGTTTGATAGGCGACCAGCGCGTAAGCGGCAGAATGCGATTTATTGAAACCGTAACCGGCAAATTTCTCCATTAAATCGAAAACATACGTGGCGATTTTTTCATCAACCTGATTTTCCACGGCGCCGGTGGTAAATTTATCCCGCTCCTTGGCCATTTCCTCCGGCTTTTTCTTACCCATCGCCCGGCGCAGCATATCCGCACCTCCCAGTGTGTACAGCGCCATTTCACGGGCGATTTGCATCACCTGCTCTTGATACAGAATAACGCCGTTGGTGGGCTTGAGGATAGGCTCCAGCAACGGATGCGCGTACTCCGCTTTGGCTCCATGCTTGACGTTGATGTAATCGTCCACCATGCCCGATTCCAGTGGGCCCGGACGGAATAGCGCCACCAACGCAATAATGTCGTCGAAGCAGTCGGGTTTGAGCTTCTTAATCAGCTCCTTCATGCCTCTAGATTCCAGCTGAAACACCGCTGTGGTTTGGGCGTTGGTCAACAGCTTATAGGAATCTGCATCATCTCTAGGGATGGTGGTTATATCAACGAGCTGTTCGCCAGCCAGCCGTTTTTTATGATTAATGGTTTGCAGCGCCCAATCAATAATGGTCAGCGTCCGCAATCCCAGAAAGTCAAACTTGACCAGACCGACCGCTTCCACGTCATCCTTGTCGAACTGGGTGACCAGGTTATTGCCGTCCTGATCGCAATACAGCGGCGTAAAATCAGTCAACTTGGTTGGCGAAATCACTACGCCACCGGCATGTTTTCCGGCGTTTCTGGATGTGCCTTCCAGCGACAGCGCCATATCGATCAGCGCCCTGACTTCCTCCTCGGCATCATAAAGCTGTTTTAGTTCAGGGCTATCTTTTAACGCTTTAGTCAGCGTCATACCGATTTCAAAAGGAATCAGCTTTGCTAATCTATCGACAAAACCATACCCAAAACCCAGCACCCGACCGACATCGCGAATAACCGCTTTTGCCGCCATCGAACCGTAGGTAATAATCTGCGCAACGTGATCCCGACCATAATGGCGGGCAACATAATCGATCACCTCATCCCGGCGATCCATGCAGAAATCGACATCAAAGTCGGGCATGGAAATCCGCTCGGGATTCAAAAACCGCTCAAACAGCAGATCAAATTCGATAGGATCGAGGTCGGTAATTTTAAGCGCGTAAGCCACCAATGACCCTGCACCTGATCCACGTCCAGGCCCGACCGGAATAAAATTGTTTTTCGCCCACTGAATAAAGTCGGCAACAATCATGAAATAACCAGGAAAACCCATCTGGGTGATCATTTTCAGCTCGAAATCCAGGCGCTCATAATAAACGCGCCGATTTTCCTCATCCGTGCCCTTGCCCACCGCCGGATGATGCCTCAAACGCTCTTCCAGGCCTTTCATGGCCTCCTCGGTCATAAACTCGCCCAGATTCATGCCTTCGGGCACCGGAAAATCCGGCAGGAAATTTTTGCCCAGCGTCAGTTTTAAATTGCAGCGTTTAGCAATCTCTACAGTGTTTTCCAATGCCTCGGGTATATCGGCAAACAACGCCTGCATTTCCTCGACGCTGCGTAAATATTGCTGATTGGTGTAATCCTTGGGACGGCGGTTATCGTCCAGCACCCGCCCCTGATTGATGCAAACCCGCACTTCATGGGCCGCAAAGTCCTGCTGATGAACAAACCGCACATCATTGGTCGCAACCACCGGCAAACCGGTTGCCAAGGCCAACTCAACGGCGGCGGCGATATAGCGCTCCTCTTCGGGCTTGCCGACCCGCTGCAATTCCAGGTAAAAGCTTTGCTCGAACAATCCACCCCAAAACTCCGCCAGCCGTTTAGCTGCATCATGATTTTCAGCCAACAGCGCCTTGCCTATCTCTCCGCTCATCGCGCCCGACAACGCAATCAGGCCGTTATGATTGACTTCTATCCACTCCTGCCGGAGCATCGGCACACCCTGATGCTGGCCTTCCTGATAAGCTTTTGAGATCAACTCAGTTAGAGTGATATAGCCGGCGTGATTATTGACCAACAAAGTCAAGCGATACGGCGTAGCGGGATCTTCAGGATTAAAAATCAGCACATCAGCACCGGCTATCGCCTTGACGCCCTGCCCCATTGCAGCCTTATAAAACTTGACCAGCGAGAACAGATTAGCGTGTTCTGTAACGGCCACAGCAGGCATATTCAATTCAGCCAGGCGCTTAACCAACGGTTTGATCTTAACGATTCCGTCGACCAGTGAGAATTCGGTATGTAGCCTTAAATGAACAAACGCAGGTTGCATGAGGTAATTATTGGTTAGATGAATAGGGTGAATATTAATTAAAAATCACTCGAACACTTGGAAGATTAATCATAAAAGCTTCCGCTCCTCGGCACACCGCTACGCTGCTGCTGCATTGTTCTAACTCCTACATCCCTGTAGGCAACGTAGTATATTCCATCGTGCCGAATCGCATATTTTACTCTGTCCGCAAGGTTTTGTATGGTCAAGATGACAACACACGCAAAGCTATTAACAAGGTCTTCTATGCGTATGCGCTGCATTTCTAATACCTGTTGCTTCTTTATCAGCTCGCCATGCTTCATCCCATAAGTATTACTACTTATTGATTGAAAGAGCTGATATCTCTATCCTACAGTTAGCTGTACAACACCAATTAATTTTTTAGGTTCAATGGAGGTTGCCAATAGCTTGTTCTTTAATCAAAATCTGTCGCAGAGGAATTAAATATGAAATCAACTTGGATACTCGTTGCCGATAGCAGTCGTGCACGCATTTTTACTGCTGACACTCCCTCTTCTCCCTTGGAGGAAATTGAAGGTATAGCGCATACGGAAAGTCGTTTACATGACCGGGAAATCACTTCCGACCTGCCGGGAAAGATCAAAAGCTCCGGTGCAGGCGGCCATACTTTTGAGCAACCAACTGACCCAAAAAAACACGAAGCCGAAAGTTTTGCGCATAGCGTTGCCCAGCATTTGGAAGAAGCGCACAACGCAAACAAGTTTAAACAATTACTCATTATTGCAGATCCATCTTTTCTTGGCTTGCTGCGAAATCAGTTGTCGGAACAGATTAAAAAACTGGTCAGTTTTGAACTAGATAAAAATATCACTAAACATAGTGCCGCGGATATTCGCCAACACCTTCCAGAACATTTACCAAATATTTGATAAGTTTTCTCGTTCCCACACTTCGGTGCGGGAACGAGAAATGCTATTCAACAACTAATACATGCCCGATAGTTATTCACAAAACCTGTTGATAACTCTGTGGATTGATTGTTTTATTGGTCGCTTAGCTACGGTTTTTAGTACAGTTTTTTTAGATTGTATAAAAATACAGCAATCCAATAATGATATAAAATATCAATGACTTACGATTACTTATTGGGTCCTGATCAGTCATTTTTAAAAACAACTCTAAGTCATTGATTGTTGCTGTGCACAAATGCTATTGAGTCAAAACTATTTACCCCGATTCGAACACCCAACCTGCCGCTCAAGTCCTACCCTCTTTCATCCCTGACTTTCCCGAATATTGACCAACTAGTTGAACATTTTTCTCGTTCCCATACTCCAGCGAGGGAACGAGAAATGTTCTTTAACTCCAGACACAACAGCTAATACATGCCCGACAGTTATGCACAAAACCTGTTGATAACTCTGTGGATTGATTGTTTTATTGGTCGCTTAGCTACGGTTTTTATTACAGTTTTTTTAGATTGTATAAAAATACAGCAATCCTATAATGATATAAAATATCAATGACTTACGATTACTTATCGATCTTTAAACGGCTCATTTGAAGGCAACGCTAAGTCATTGATTGTTGCTGTGTGCAAACGCTGCTTAACCCTTGACTTACCTCGCTAATCTGTCCAGTCTTTACATGAGAAATTTGGTGTGCGAAGCTTGCCCTCTCCAGTCATCAACTCTTAATAATTGTCAAATAACATGGAATAATAGCCCGCATCAGGTCGCCTGAGGCGCCTACTTCTGGTAACCTCTACTAACTTACAACTATTAACAAAACAATATGGCGCAATACATATATTCAATGAATCGGGTCGGCAAAATTGTCCCGCCCAAGAAATACATACTCAAAGATATATCGTTGTCTTTTTTCCCCGGCGCAAAAATCGGCGTACTGGGTTTAAATGGCTCTGGCAAATCGACTCTGCTCAAAATCATGGCGGGGATAGATAAGGATATTGAAGGCGAAGCAATCCCACAAAAAGGCATTAACATCGGTTATCTGCCGCAGGAACCGCAACTGGACCCCGGTAAAACGGTACGCGGCAATGTTGAAGAAGCCGTGGCTGAAATCAAGGCAGCATTGCACCAACTTGATGCGGTTTATGCTGCCTACGCCGATCCGGATGCAGATTTCGATAAACTAGCCGCAGACCAGGCTCGTCTGGAAGATATTATAAACGCCTGTGACGGCCATAATCTGGATCGCAGACTCGAAGTCGCTGCCGATGCGTTGAGGCTGCCGGATTGGGATGCAGATGTCACTACGCTATCAGGCGGTGAAAAACGCCGCGTGGCGTTATGCCGCTTGTTGCTCTCCAACCCCGACATGCTGTTATTGGACGAACCGACCAACCATCTGGACGCGGAATCAGTCGCGTGGCTGGAAAGGTTCCTGCATGATTACCCAGGAACCGTAGTCGCGGTTACCCATGATCGCTACTTCTTGGATAATGTTGCCGGCTGGATTCTGGAACTGGACAGAGGCTCCGGCATACCGTGGGAAGGCAATTACTCCAGCTGGCTGGAACAAAAAAGCAACCGACTGCTGCAGGAGGAAAAACAGGAATCTTCCCGCCAAAAAGCCATGAAAGAAGAGTTGGAATGGGTGCGCTCCAATCCCAAAGGTCGCCATGCCAAAAGCAAAGCACGATTGGCGCGTTTTGAAGAGCTGTCTTCATCCGACGTGCAAAAACGCAACGAGACCCAGGAAATTTATATTCCACCCGGACCTCGTTTGGGCGACGTGGCGATTGAGGCCGACAACATCAGCAAGGCTTTCGGCGACAAGCTGTTATTCAACGGCTTGAGTTTTAAACTGCCGCCCGGCGGCATTGTCGGCATTATCGGCCCGAACGGCGCGGGTAAAACTACGTTGTTCCGCATGATGGCCGGTGTTGACAAGCCCGATTCGGGCGCCTTAACACTGGGACAAACCGTTCAACTCGCCTATGTTGATCAGTTGCGTGATAACCTGGATCCGAAAAAAACCGTCTTTGAAGAAATTTCTGATGGGCTGGATTTGATTACTGTAGGGAAATATGAAACACCGTCGCGGGCTTACGTCGGACGTTTTAACTTTAAAGGTGCTGATCAAGGAAAACGGATCGGCGATCTTTCCGGCGGTGAGCGCAACCGTGTGCATTTAGCCAAACTGCTAAAAACCGGCGGCAATGTCTTATTGCTTGACGAACCGACAAACGATCTGGACGTTGAAACCCTGCGTGCGTTGGAAGAAGCACTACTGTCTTTCCCCGGTTGCGCCGTGGTCATTTCGCATGATCGCTGGTTTCTAGACAGAATCGCCACGCACATGCTGGCCTTTGAAGGTGACAGTAATGTCGTCTGGTTTGAAGGCAACTATGAAGATTATGAAGCTGACCGCCATCGCCGCTTAGGCAGTGATGCTGATAATCCTCATCGGTTGAAATATAAAAAACTATCTTGATAAAAATCCGTTCGCTGGTAAAAAGAATGCCGGCGAACGGGACTTCAATGCAGTTGACTTAACCCTTTCGTGGTGAGTGATGTGTCAACACTTTTCCGGACGCATAGTTAAGCAGATTTCAGCTACATTTCGAAGTCTACTGACAGCAAATGGTTATTGTCAGAATAAGATCATCAGCGATTCCATTAGGTTTTAGCGCATCCACACCAGACAGCTTTCAGCATGATCTGTTCTTTGATCTCGCATCCTATCCGTTAACAATTACTACTATCCGTTAACAATTACTATAAGATAGCGCATGTTTGCTACGGTTTAGGTTATTCCTGATCATAATTAATGAAATATCCATAGCGAATACATGCCCGCCATTAGTATACCTAAACCAATAGATGGGTACTTACTTGTTTAGTCCCACAATCAAGTGATCTGGGGCAGTCGAAAAAATGTCCGGTTTTTGTAGAAACCATTGCCGGATAGCCTCAAAAGGCGGTATGCGTCCGATGGCACG
>JBAZTN010000184.1:0-6185 GCA_041661895.1 Methylobacter sp.
GTCTTCAACATGATCGCGCTGTTGCCATTTCCGCGCCGTCTTGGGGTTGATATGGTAACGTTCGGCTAACTGGCTGACGCTCTTCTTCAGACGCTTGTATTTTTGCTCGCGTGGCGTGCGTGGTCGTGGCTGTTCCGTGTAATACTTGTCCCATGGCTTCTGCTCCTTAAGGTTAGAATAAATATTACCAGTTAATTCTGGGACTAAACAGCTAAGTCTCTATAATTCGGCTTTTTGTTCGCGAGCTAACAGGTTTTGTACGGCGGTTAGCGGAGCCAGACCTTCGTATAAAACCTTGTAGGTTTGTTCGGTAATAGGCATCTCGACGCCATATTTTTTTGCGAGCAAGAAGGTTTCTTTTGCCGCTAGAGCCCCCTCGATTTCCTGGCCGATTTCCTGTGTAGCCGTTGCTTTGTCTTTGCCTTGTCCCAAGGCTAAACCAAAACGCCGGTTTCTGGATTGGTTGTCGGTGCAGGTCAGCAGGAGGTCGCCGAGACCTGCCAGTCCCATAAAGGTTTCCTGTTTGCCGCCAAGTTTCACTCCCAGACGAATAATTTCGGTCAATCCCCGGGTAATAAGTGCAGCTCGGGTGTTGGCGCCAAAACCAAGTCCATCGGCAATACCGGCGGCAATAGCCATGACGTTTTTTACTGCGCCGCCCACTTCCACGCCAATCAGGTCTGTGTTGGTGTAAGTGCGAAAACGCTCACTGTGCAAGATATCCGCCAAGTGGTTTGCAAAATCCGGCTGGGATGAGGCAATAGTGACGGCTGTCGGCAGGCCAGCGGCTACTTCCTTTGCAAAACTGGGGCCTGAGAGGAAGGCGGCAGGGGTTTGAGGTGAAAAGACCTCGGCGACTACTTCATGAAGTAAGGAGCCGTCGGCAGGATTAAAGCCCTTGGTCGCCCAGGCGATTTGTACGTTGTTCGGCGCGTATGCTTTGAGCTTAATCAGGGTATCCCTAAATGCGCGACTGGGTACGGAAACAAGTATCAGATTACTGAATGCAGCGGCCTCAGCCAAGTCGGAGGTCACGGCAAGGTTTTCAGGGAAAAGCAGTCCAGGCAAATACCGTTTGTTTTCACGATCTTGAGCCAGTGCAGCTATGTGCTCCGGGTTGTGTCCCCATAATAGCGTCTGACAGCCGTTTCTGGCTGCCATAATTGCAAGAGCCGTTCCCCAGGAGCCGGCGCCCAGGATGGTTATCTTTTTGTTCATAAAGCGAATTAGTTGATTGTGTCGGAGCTTGGGGCTTGCTGTCTGTGCTGCGAGTACAAAGCGTCAAAATTTACCGGAGCTAAAAGCAACTGCGGAAAGCCTCCTTTGGTGACAAGGTCAGAAATGGCTTCCCTCGCATAAGGAAATAGAATGTTGGGGCAGAAGCTGCCAGCCATCGGGCCCATTTCTTGCTCAGTAAAACCACCCAAAGAGAAAATTCCTGCCTGATTGACTTCAACAAGATAGGCTGTTTTATCGCCACATTTGACAGTGATCGTTACGGTAAGACCTATTTCATACATTGAATCTTCTAAAGGCGTGAGATTAGTGGCTAAGTTAAAGTCGACAACAGGCTCCCATTTTTCTGTGAATATTTTAGGGGAGTTTGGTGTCTCAAAAGACATGTCTTTTGTATAAATCTTTTGAATGGAAAATTGTTTTTCTACTACGTCGTTTTCTTCGGCCATGATGAGTTTGTATGATTAGGGGTTAATGAATTTAAATGTATGAGCTTTATAACTACAAAAGTCCTGAATTAGTTCTTGTTTTTGCTGGCAATTTTTACAGGCAATTTGTAGTCGTTTTCCCAGGATTGCATGCCGCCTATAATAACGAAGACTTGCTCGAACCCTGCTTTAGTTAATATCTTGCCAGCCGATGCAGAGCGTGTTCCGGTTTGGCAAGCAATAAGGATAGGATCCTTTTTATGCGTTTCCAATTTAGGGAGGTGCTCTTGTAATTTGCTTAAAGGCGTATTAATGGCGTTCTCAATATGACTTTGAACAAACTCAGGTGGTTCACGCACATCAATGACAGTTGTATTGCTATCGTTCATTTTTGCGACAGCAAGCAAAGGCGAAATAGAGCCAAATTTTTTGAATGCTGTATCAAAGAATTCCTGGATTAATAAAAAAGTAACTACTGCGAAAGCAAGAGATAATACGTAGTGATTTAAAATAAATTCTAGATAACGGTCCATGGATAGATTTGTTAAGTTAAGTGAATAGAGGGATAAATTAGTGAAAGGAACAGAAGACGTCTTGCATCATTTTAATGAGTTTTAGCATACGAGCATCATCAATAAAATAATAAACACGGTTGGCATCTTTTTTAGAACCGAGAATGTTTTTTTCTCTGAGTATTGCCAAATGCTGGGAAATATTGCTCTGACTGGTGCCAACTTGCTCGACAATTTCCTGTACGCAGATTGAATTACTACCCAGAACGCACAATATTTTTAATCGCAATGGATGTGACATCGCCTTTAAGCAGTATGCAGCTTTGGCTATGTCTGTATCATTACGCGAAATTTGTTCGTCTTTAGTTTCCATAGGGCTGCTTACACTGCTGGTTTATTGAATCCAATTTTACAAAAGAACATGTAAAGAATTATTTATACACAACTGTTGGTAACGTGTATTACTATAATGACCATTTGATTACGTAGCCGCCACGATACAAAACCGGTGAATCTAGCAAAATGATACATGATTTTCAATCATTTTGGGTAATGGATAATGAAATAGAGCGTTTGTGATTTATTTCGTAAGGGGTGTAGTGTGCGGGGTTTATTTTTAGTTTCGGGAGATAGATAGAAGATGTTGAATCGGCCAAAGCCACTCGTATTGCTGATCCTTGATGGTTTCGGTTACTCGCTTGACAAAGAATACAATGCCATTGCAATGGCGAATACACCTTGTTGGGACAAATTGCAAAAGGATTGGCCCATGACATTGCTCCACTGTTCCGGTGCGGTGGTAGGATTGCCTGGCGGGCAAATGGGTAATTCAGAAGTCGGCCATATCCATATAGGCACGGGTCGTTATGTTCCTCAGGATTTTTCCAAGGTTAATGATGCGATAGAAGATGGCAGTTTTTTTTCTAATCCGGTCCTTTGCGGGGCAGTTGATCGCGCTAAAGAAAACGACAAGGCTTTGCATATATTGGGCTTGTTGTCGCCGGGCGGAGTACACAGTCATGAAGATCAGATTCTGGCGATGGTCGAGTTAGCTGCCAAGCGGGGCTTAAGTAAAATTTACATGCATGCCTTTTTGGATGGACGGGATGTTCCACCCAAGAGTGCAATGGCTTCCCTTGAGTTGCTGGAGGCAAAGTTTTCAGCGTTGGGCGTTGGCCGTATCGCCTCAATCGTTGGTCGTTTTTATGCGATGGATAGGGACAATCGTTGGGACCGTGTAAAACAGGCTTACGATCTCATTGCTAAAGGCGAGGCCAGTTTCTATGCGGATTCTGCGGCAGAAGGCCTGGAAGCCGCTTATAACAGAGGCGAAACGGATGAATTTGTTTTGCCGACCGCTGTGCATGAAGCCGTTGCCCTTGATCCAGAAGATTCTGTGGTGTTCATGAATTTTCGGGCGGATCGTGCCCGCGAGATTTCCCAAGCATTAACTGCAACTGCATTCGACTCATTCGATAGGAACCGTCCGCCCCACCCAGGCTATTTTTGCACCTTGACGGAATATAATCAGGATTTTGATTACGATGTGGCTTATCCGCCGACAGATATAAAAAATGGTCTCGGAGAGTATCTATCCAATATTGGCATGACGCAATTAAGGCTGGCAGAAACTGAAAAATATGCCCACGTAACGTTTTTTCTTAATGGCGGCATAGACGCCCCATTTCCTGGAGAAGACAGAATATTGGTGCCATCGCCTAAAGTCAGAACCTATGATATGCAGCCTGAAATGAGCTCGGTAGAAGTTACCGATCACATGGTGGAGGCCATTGTCGGCGGTAAATATGACGTCATTATATGTAATTATGCTAATTGCGATATGGTAGGACATACAGGCATAATCGATGCAGCAATTTTAGCCGTGGAAGCTGTCGATGCTTCATTACAACGCATAGTCGATGCGTTGCGGACGGTTGACGGAAGAATGTTGATAACGGCGGATCACGGCAATATTGAACAAATGGTTGATAAGGAGACCGGGCAACCGCACACCGCACATACTACAAACCCTGTGCCTTTGGTTTATGTAGGCGGTGACAGTCCATTAGCCTCTGACGGCAATTTGTCGGATCTGGCTCCAACAATGCTGGCAATTTTGGGAGTCGAGCAACCTGTTGAAATGACCGGCAGATCACTTATCAAATAATCTGGAATGAAAAAGAAGATAATTTTTTGTGTTTTACTGAGCGCGTTCTTAAATCAAGTTGGCGCTGAAGTTTCAGATAAAAGTAAGAAATTAAGTGAAGTTCAGTCGGATATTGTAGCAACTAGACAAGAGATGCAACGTATCCGGCAGC
Source organism: Methylobacter sp. (assembly GCA_041661895.1). Classification (GTDB taxonomy): domain Bacteria; phylum Pseudomonadota; class Gammaproteobacteria; order Methylococcales; family Methylomonadaceae; genus Methylobacter_A. The sequence goes on from JBAZTN010000184.1 coordinate 4,495, forward strand.
AAAAAAGTACTTTAAGTGCTCAATTGGCTGAAATTGAAAAGCTCTATGGGAAAACAGCCGCTTTACTGAAAACCTTGCAGGGCCAGGTTGAGCTGAAGCGTCAGAGTCTGAACAAGATTCAGCAGAAGATGCAGGTTTTTCAGAATGAGGTCAGTAAGCAAAATAAAGAATTAGCAGGCCAAATAAGGGCAGCCCATGCCATGGGTCAACAGGAAAAGTTGAAGCTGTTGCTTAATCAGCAAGACCCTGCATTATCTAGTCGGATGATGGTATATTATGATTATCTTAATATGGCACGGGCAAAAAAGCTGGCTAGTATTGAGGAGTCTATGCAGCATCTAGAGCAGTTGGGCAAGCAGGAGCAAGAGGAAACCGAGCTTTTAGAGAAAAATCTGGAGCAAAAGAAGTTAGAGCAGATGGCTGTGGATAGTGTGAGAGAGCAAAGAGCTCAGCTATTGGCACAGTTAAGCAATGATTTTTCTTCGAATGAACAACAGATCGATCGCTTAAAAGAGAGTGAAAGCAAGCTCAAGGATCTGATATCTTCATTGCAGCAATCAACCGATGATGCTGATTCTGAGACCGTCCAGGAAAAGGAATTGTCCAAGGTTGAGGGGGACCTTGAAGCCAAAGATGATTCGGCCGAGACCAAGAATGATTTTCCTGAGCTTAAGGGGGATTTTTCTTCACTCAAGGGGCAATTGCCTTGGCCTATCAAAGGGCGAGTGGCAAATAAGTTTGGCAGCCCGCGGGCAGAGGGTGCGTGGGATGGAGTCTTAATCGATGCCAAAGAGGGCACCGAGATACGCGCCGTTACCCGTGGTAAGGTAGTGTATGCCGATTGGCTACGCGGCTATGGCTTGTTGACTATTATTGATCATGGCAAGGGTTATATGACCCTTTATGCATTTAATCAGAGTCTATATAAAAAAATTGATGAAAGGGTAGAAGCGGGAGATGTTATTGCTTCCGTTGGACAAAGTGGCGGGCGAAGCCAGCCGGGTTTGTATTTTGAGATGCGTAAGAAAGGTCAGCCGATTGATCCGCTTGAGTGGTGTCGAAAATAGTCGGCATTACATTATTAATTGTTAAGTGATAATATTTCAGAAAATTGAGTGTTTGGAGTTTTCAGGTACATGTTAAAAAAGAAAAGTGTTTTTATTTTATCCTTAGGGATTATGTTAGGTGTTTTTATGGGTATTTGCGGAAGCGTTCTTGCTGAGCGAGAAAACGTAGAGCCTGTAACCGACACTGAAGCACTGCCCTTTGAGGACTTGCGAACATTCACAGAAATTTTTGGCCGGATTAAACGGGATTATGTAGAGCCTGTTTCGGATAAAAAGTTACTGGAAGACGCTGTGCGGGGCATGTTAAGCGGCCTTGATCCCCATTCGGCTTATCTGGTCGCTGAGGAATATCAGGAATTAAAAGAAGGCACGACCGGACAGTTTGGCGGCTTGGGCATAGAAGTCAGCATGGAAAATGGCTTTGTTAAAGTTGTTTCTCCTATTGATGATACGCCAGCCCAAAAAGCAGGGGTAAAAGCCGGGGATCTTATTGTCAGGCTGGATGATGAGCCGGTAAAAGGGATGTCCTTGGCTGATGCCGTAAAGAAGATGCGCGGCGAGCCAGGCAGTAAAATTTTACTCACCATTGTGCGTGAGGGAGAGGAAGCCCCGCTGAAAATAACA
>JBAZTN010000185.1:0-6174 GCA_041661895.1 Methylobacter sp.
CTGTTGTTTTTTGTGAATTGGAGCACAGATTCAGGTCGAATTTTAATATCCAGATTCCAACTCATCTGTGAAAGTGATTTATACTCTAGGTGTTACTTGAGTCAAGAAATTGATTTTTTTTCGCATAGATTCTCTTTTCAACACATCCGGTGCGCGTTGCGCATCAGTCGATGTAATATGGCGTCGGCTAAGGTGTTATCACTAATAGCTTGATATTATTGTTTTTTAGGTAATTGACTGATAATGACGTTTGCAGATTACCTATCATTCCGATCGGAATAATCGTAAATGGTCCTGTCGCATTAAGTGCGGAAAACTAGAATCGGTTATGCTGGTTGACTTTGAGTTACCGGAGTGAAATGAGACGCTTGATATTAAAAGGACACGATTTTGGGTAGATATAATTTTGTGTTTATTCGTTGGAAGGCGAGCTTAGCCCAAAACCAGAGTTGGAGTAAGAAAATCGAAACAGTTCAATGTCAATCGGGCTTTTTCACTTGGTGGAACTACCTTTTTCTGAATGGCATCAATGAGCAGCATTTAGTCTTTTAGATGACTGGCGAAATCCGGCAATAGAAGCCGGCCATAATTATATTATATAGTGCCCGGTTACCGATAGCATATAAAATTTAAGTGTTACCGGGTCACGTAGTAAAGAATGGATAAGGTTTTATTAGTGCTTGATAGTAACCCTCCTATACACTATGCCGACCTGGATCATAACTTGTTAAGCAGAATGAGCTAAAGCATGAACCCAACAAATAAAGCAAACGCCCTGATCCTGGGCATATCGATCTTTCTTGGACTGACTTCGCTGGGATACCTCCTTGGCAAGGCCGCTATCGACTTCAAAGAATACGAGCGGAGCGTTTCCGTTAAAGGGTTATCCGAGCGAGAGCTGCCAGCCGATATAGTGATTTGGCCAATCGTTTTCACTGAGAGCAGCAATGACCTGGGGGCTCTATATAATTCGATTGAAGTCGGTAAAAAGAGCATTGAAGAGTTTCTAGTTTCCAGGGGCATCACGGTAGCCGAGATATCCCATTCCTTGCCCTCAGTTACCGACAAATCAGCCCAGGAATTTAACAACGGTCAGAAGGCTGAGTTTAGATATGTGGCTATTCAAACGGTTACAGTCTATTCATCGAATGTCTCTATAGTCCGTAAAGCAATGAATGAACTATCTGAGTTAGGCAAGCGTGGGATAGCCTTTAAAGGTGAGGACTTTCAAAATCAGACCGAATATCTTTTCACTGATTTAAATAAAATTAAGCCGGAAATGATCCAGGAAACCACAACAAAAGCCAGAGAGGTTGCTTTAAAATTCGCTGAAGACTCAAATAGTAAACTGGGAAAGATAAAACTGGCATCTCAAGGTCAATTTACCATAGAGCCAAGAGATAAAAACAATCCGCATATCAAGAAAATTCGAGTAGTGTCTACCGTAGAATATTACTTGTCTGATTAGAAGTCTTAGCAACGCTTTTGAGTTGAGTAGCCGAAATCGGCCAATATCCAACAGTCAGAAATTTCACAAAATCATTCGAAACTGTACCCTCGTTTGTCGATTACGGGAAGCTGATTTCTAGATTGAATTTTTCTCTCCTCAAAGTTTAAAAATAAGTTGCCCCGCTTTTAGTGCCTGTTTTCGCCATTGCTGCCAGTAACTTGCTGCTTGTTGCTGACGTAAACAGCGCAAAAATCGCACCCGTTGAGCAGCGTTAAGATGTTCGTGAATCAGTGGCATCAATCCGTCTTCGATATTGTAAGCAGGTTTTTCAGGGGCAAGACAAACGGGAACGATGCAGTCCAGTGGTAAACTCAAATCTTGGGCCAACGCTACACAAGCCTGTCGAATGCTGTGTGCTTTGGCGTTGTCCGGTTGTTGGATATTGTAAGGAGGGTTCCATTCACGGACCGGGCGTAAACGGTCGCAATGCGTAGCCACCGCGATGATAACCGGCAAAGCTTGATTGGGACATTGTTCCTGAAAATAGTGGCGAATAGCATTTAGTTGCTGCGTATCAACTTGGCGGGCGGCTTGCGCGGAATTACAAACCATTAAAATTACATCGACTTTTGCCCATTCTTGTATTAACGCCTCAGGTGCTTGGCCATGCATTAAACCACCATAACCGGCGCTGTCCAGTATGATGGCTTGTTGCAAGCCATCGCGTTCGAGCAGGTAAGGGGTAATTTCCGCGGTAGTGGGCAAGACTCCTTCCGCGCTTTTTATTTCGCCAAATAAGGCGTTAATCAAACTGGATTTACCGCTGCTGACCTGGCCTAAAAGAAGCAGTCGAAGCGGCTCTATCGACTGGTCATGCGCTTCGCTTTCCGCAATGTCTTCTTTTGAGGCGGCGGTTAATACATCGGTCGGTACAATATCATCCAAGGTTAATTGACCGCTGTAGAGTTGAATAGCGTAATAGCCGAGCTTGTTAATATAAGCGCTGATCAAACGTTGCGATATTTCATTGGTAACGGTATTTAGTCCTTTGCCGAGTAATAAACTGCGTGCTTTAGCCAGCGCCGCGCCGGACCAATTAAATAGCCAATTCCCGACATCGAAAACCGATCTAAGTTTATTCAAGGTGTCGACGGCCTGCTTGGCGCGCAATAAATCGCCGACTCTCACCGCATGGCTGCCGGGAATTTTGTCCAATACGTCGCGCTGAATGTCCTCACAGACCAACACAATCAGCTTGAGCAAATACGGCAGCGGAAATTCTAAAACAGGATATTTGGAATCGGCATGAAAGTGCCGCGCAACCAGCGTTAATACTTCATTAGTCAGTTTTAAGGCTTTGCCTGAGTCCGTCAATAAGCCCGATTCTGTTTGCCAGCGTTCGGCTAATGGCTTAAGTTCTTGCCAAGCCAGTTGGGCTCTATCCGGCCAGTTTGGATTAGGCTCAATCTCGATGGGTTCAACAAACAACGGCTTTGCGCTATGACTGCGCCAGTGCAGCAGGCCATAGACCAGCGCCATGTTCGCCGATAAGATACCCATGCCCTGATAAATCCAGCCGTGTTGCCATAACCAGTAACCCCCTAAACCTATTAACGCCAGCCAGGGCAGTAAAAACACCACCGCCAACACAATCCCAAAGCGCGTTACCGACATAGGCATAAGCTAGGTTTCCTTATTTTTGAGCAATTGACGCGCATGGGCGAAGGCTTCGTCGTAAGCCTGTTTTAACGTCGCATGATCGGGTAAAGCGCCTCGTTTGACACCATACAAATACACGCAAAATGCTTTGCCCAGCGCATACGTCATCGCTCCCGAATAAACGCCTGCAACCGCCGAACCGTAAACAGGGACAAATTTCAGCAATTCCCGTCCTAATAATCCTACACCGACACTGATACCAATCAGGCTGGTAAATTCGGCATACAGCCTGTGGGTCAACTCCAGTCCATAAATTGAAGCGATACTATGAAACAGTTTGGCCTGCACAGCCAGCACTAATGGCAAACCTGCCAGGGGAATCGCACCCATGCCGACGTTAAGTACTGCGTAACCGATCAGGTGCGGATGAGCCTCTTGAGCATAAAAATCCAGTAATTCTTTATGCTGTTCGGTACCGCGTAACAAGCCGATCACACCCGCTGGCAGCACGCTTTCAATGGTGCTCCATAATGCATCCAGCCCGTAATCGACAGGTTCAAAACCATCTTCCGGCAGGGTGAAATCAACCGGCACAAAATGCGCTGGCACTGACTTAAACCAGTCGCGTTGATGTAATAACACTTGTGCCAAAGCATGAGGTACTTGCGGCGGAAAGGGTGTTTGTTGATAAGGATACGGTTGAATGTGTTCGGCATCGCTGGCATAGCCTTCGTGCAAGGCAGTTTGCACCACTATGATAGGCCAGTTCGGGTGCTGCTCATGAATAGTCAGCACTGTATCAACCACCTCCGCTTGATTCATGTCCAAAGCTCGCAGCACCACGACTAATAAATGCGCCTGATTGGCACACCAGGCTAAGTCTTCGCCAGGATTATAAGCAGTTTCACCCAAGCCTCGTGTATCCAGGAAACGCATCATCGGATGGCTGGATGATGGGAAATCGTAAAATCGCGATCTTTTAGTACAAGCCTGGAAGCCATTGCCAATTTCCGCCGCATTGCTGCCGGTTAATGCTCGAATAAGCGATGTTTTACCGGCTTGCGTTTTGCCCAGTAACCAAAAAACAGGAATCGGTAAACGTTGCTTAACTTCGTTTATTTTGGATTCTAAGCCGGTCGCTTTGGGACTAAAGAGCGCATCGCCTAAACCCTTCCACGTCCAACTGCCGATGATATTCATGATGATTACTTAAATGCTTAATGTTCTGGGTATTGATTTCCTAAGCAGCACTCTTGGTGCCTGAAAAGTTTTCAATGTAGATTTCCCCGAATCCCTGGTAATTTTTGCATGTTGATTAACAATTTCTTATTGTTTACTTCAATTTTCATTATAGCCCCGACACTGTTCTAATTGTGATTCGTAAATCTTCCGTAGAGAAGCCTACTCTTAAATGATAAGGTTTGAGGTGTAAAAAAATGCATATGAGTGTGTAAATATGCGGCATAAATGATCTTACGAAATCTATGATTAGCGGCAGAGAAATCCGTAGTCATTTTCTTTTTAGGCTCCTCAGAACTAGCGGGTATTACACCCGCAGCGGTGTATCCCATCAAAAATTCCAGTATTCTCTGTTCCAGCCAATACTGAGGCTTAAAAGGGATTGATCCTGTGATGAAGCCTACATGACCGCCATGCCGGGTAAATTCCAGTTGCACATGCGGCGATAGCTCATCCTGCCTGGGCAGGACTTCTTTAGTCATAAATGGATCATCAACCGCCTGAATCAATAGCGTGGGCACTTCGATTGATTTGAGATATTGCCTGGAGCTGGAGCGCCGGTAATAGTCGTGTACATCGTTAAAACCATGCAATTTCGCCACAACCTGATCGTCATATTGCCAGAACGAACGTATGAACGATAAATCGCCCAATTCCCTGATCTTCATCGCTTCTACTGATTGGCCTGTGCGTTCCAGGTGCTGCAATTTGACGTGCATATAGGCTTTTAACTCATTCAATAATTTGCCGCGATAGAGCTTTGAAAAACCTTTATCCAGTTTCGTCGCGCAAATTCCCAATACTAAAGGCACGGAAACCGCGACAGCGGCAAACAGTTTTACCTGGTCGCCTTGTTCGCCCAGCCACTTTAACAGCACATTGCCGCCTAATGAAAAACCTACTGCTCCCAAAGGCGTGTCGGGTTCGCGTAGTCGCAAGGTTTGATAGAGGAAATGAATGTCCTCTGTTTCGCCTGAATGATAACTACGCGCCCTGTTATTGGATGATCCGCTACAGCCGCGGAAATTAAGCGCGGCACTGCGAAAGCCGTGTTTGAGCAAGGCGCTTTGCAAGCCTTTGATATAACCCGATTGCGAGCTGCCGGTTAAGCCGTGTATCAGGATAATCAGCGGTTGCTTGCCTGCTCCGCAATAATCAACATCGATAAAATCATGGTCTGGAGTCGTTAATCTTTCGCGGCGATACTCAGGCGGATCAGGCGCTTTTCTTAATAAGGCCGGATAAATAGTCTGCAAATGGCTGTTGCTTAACCACCAGGCAGGCTTGAATGTTGTTTTGGTAAGCATGGCTTATAGATTTCCATAACAAGAATGCCTGATTGTAATACCATTTGCGAATAATTAATCAATGTCTGGGGTTACCGATATGAATAAATTAATCATTTATAATTACGGGAAAGACAGCTCGCCTTGGAGCAAAAAACCATCGGATTAGCAGTATACGTTTGAAAGCCCGGATTACCGGGAACAATCGGATCCTGACAAACGGGTCGGGCAATTGCTGGCTATGATGGCCCCGTCGGCTATCGGGCCGATTCGGATGTGCTTGAGGGTGATGTTAAGGAAACCGAATTAGCCGCACGTTTCAAAACCGCGCTGAATGAACGGTTTTATGCTGGGTAATGGGGCAGGGGGGGGTGATTGATTTGTTGATATGCTATGCCAAGTCATGACTGACCGGATTCCAAATTAAATCAAAATCTATGAATCATCATTTAATGAAAACCCCATACCGCACCGCCCCTGTTCCGTCCACTGAAATACCCGCGGGCATTCCCTTCATCACTGGCAACGAACTGGCGGAAC
>JBAZTN010000186.1:0-6171 GCA_041661895.1 Methylobacter sp.
ATATCTAAACCGATTGTCGTAATATTCATGGCGGATTCCTCTTCTTCATTTAAGTGGTTGTTACTTTCTTCCACTTTGGCACATCGCGATGCCGCTGGGAAGAGGAGGAGTCCATACCATTATCCTACGCTGGCTCTTCTTTGTTAATCAAAAAATAAACCACCGGAATCACTAACAAGGAAAACAAGGTGGAGGCAAAAATACCAAAAATAAAACTCCATGCCAGCCCTGAAAAGATCGGGTCCAGGATAATCACAAACGAGCCTAACATGGCCGCTCCGGCTGTCAGGAATATGGGGCGCAAGCGTATCGCACCGGCTTCAATCAGGGCTTCTGCCAGCGTAACATCGGCACGGGCCCGGATGCGTTCGATAAAATCGATCAGGATAATCGAGTTACGCACCACGATACCCGCCAGCGCAATCATGCCGATCATCGCGGTGGCGGTGAAATAAATCGGGTTGGGGTAACCGGCAATAGGCGCAGCAAATAGATTAAGCACCCAAAAGCCCGGCATGATACCGATGACAGTCAGAGGAATGGCGATCATCATCACCAGCGGCACGCTCAGCGACCCGGTTTGCCCGACCAGCAGAATGTAGATCATCACCAATGCGGCCGCAAAGGCTAAGCCTAGATCTCGAAACACATCGACGGTGATTTTCCATTCGCCCTCACCTGCCAATTCGGCGGTATAACCTTCCGGCAAGGGGCGTTCGGCCATAGTGTCATTAAGATCGAAAACCGCTTCCACCGGGCTGCGTCCCGCCATTCCTGCAACGACATAATTCACCCGTTGCAGGTTCTTGTGAAAAATAGGCTGGTCTTCGCTCTCTATGGTGGCGCTGCCTATTTCACTTAACGGTATCAAATCACCCTGCCCGGTTTTAACGCGCAAAGCCAGTAAATCGGCAACAGACGAACGGAGCGCACGGGGCAGTTGAAGTGTGATTTCCAGCGGTTGGCGTTCGCTGTCTAAATGAACGATGCCGACAGCTTTACCTGCGGCGGCGATGCGCAGGGTTTCTGCAACTTGCGCGACGCTGATGCCGGACAAGGCTGCTTTCTCCCGGTCCAGCTGAAAATGGACTTTGTCATGTTCCGCTTCGGAAAAATCATCGACATCAACCACACCTTCGGTTTTTTCCATATCGGCCCTGACACGTTTAGAGACAGCGACCAAGCTATCGATACTGGCTTCAGGCGGGCCATAGATTTCAGCGACCAGATCGGAAAGCACCGGTGGTCCCGGTGGGATTTCTACAATTTTAAGGTTTGCGCCGTATTGTTTGCCGAGTCGCTCTATTTCAGGCCGAATGCGCAAGGCGATTTCATGCGACTGTTGCTCCCGCCGGTCTTTAGCCAACAAATTGATTCTGACTTCACCCAGATAGCCGCCGCTACGTAAATAATAGTGGCGAACCATGCCGTTAAAATCCATCGGTGCAGCCAGGCCGGTATAGGTTTGATAATCGGTGACTTCGTTGACGGTGGCAAGATAGCTGCCCAAAGCGCGCGCGACTTCATCGGTTTGTTCGAGTGTCGAGCCGCGCGGCATATCGATTATGATTTGCAGTTCGTTTTTATTGTCGAACGGCAATAACTTGAGCGGAACAGCGCGAGTAACAGCCAACAGGGTTGAGGCCACAAAGGCTATCAGCACAATCAGTAAAAATAACTTGGCGCGTCCCGATGTCTCAAGCAAAGGCCCAAGTGCGGCGCGATAAGTCCGATAGATGAAAGTTTGCTTGAGCTCCAGCGGTGCTTCATCGCTGTGACTGTGGTATTCGCTTTGCAGCAGTTTGAAGCTCGCCCAAGGCGTCACGGTAAAGGCAACAATCAAGGAAACAATCATCGCTATCGGCACGTTAAAAGCCATCGGCGCCATGTACGGCCCCATCATGCCGGTGATAAAAAACATCGGCAGGAATGACACGATCACGGTAAAAGTCGCCAGAATGGTCGGCGGCCTGACTTCATCGACCGCCGTCAACAATGCTTCCAGCGGCGATTCCTTGCGCAATTTATAGTGCCTGTGGATGTTTTCGACATCGACTATCGGATCGTCGACCAGCAGACCCAGCGACAGGATCAACGCAAACAGGGTGACGCGGTTGATGGTGTAACCGGAAAGATAGTCCAGCAATAGGGTCAGCGCCAAGGTCATCGGCACGGCTAACGAAACGATAAGCGACTCTTTCAGCCCCAGCGAAAAGGCCAGCAACACCACGATAATCACGATGGCAAAACTCAAATGCTTAACCAGTTCGTTGACTTTGTGGTTGGCCGTTTCACCATAATCGCGGCTAATGCTCAGCAAAACATCTTCCGGGACCAGCGTGCCGTGCAGCTTTTCCGCCGTGGCGATAACGGCTTCGGCGACGTCGACGGCATTGCTGCCTTTACGTTTGGCAACGGCAATGGTGACCATCTGCCGTTCTTGTCCGACTAGCGGTTTGTTACCAGTAGCATTGCCTATTGTGGGCATTTCATCGACGGCAGGGCCAAAGCCGATGCGGGTGTAATGATCGACATCGGCCGGGCCGTCTTCAATGCGCGCCACATCGCGAAGGTAAACAGGCCGTCCTGCAACGCTTTTAATGACGGTCGCGCCTACTTCTTCCGATGACTCAAAATGCGGCCCGGCTTCCAGCAGAATTTCACGGTTGCCGCGTTCAATGCTGCCGACTTGCAGATTAATGTTGGCATTAGCCAGCGCCTGGGTGATGTCAAGCAAGGTTACGCCGTGCGCAGCCAGAGCGGCGGGATTGGCGTAAACCGATACCCGCCGCTGTTCGCCGCCGACAACCCAGCTTTTGCCGACATCGCCGACACTTCTAAGGGACATAATCAGCTCATCGGCGATACGGCGCAAGGCCATCGAATCGTAATTATTGTTCTGCGCGGAAAGCGTCAGCAAAACGATAGGCACGTTGTCGATTTCAACCGGCGACACTTTCCAGTGGGTGACACCGGGAGGAATAAGATTCTGGTTGGACATGAGCCTGTCCCAGGTCTTGACCAGACTGTCTTCAAAATCCTGCCCGACAAAATAACGCACGGTAACAAGCGCCGCACCGGGTTTGGAAATGGAATACACATATTCCACGCCTTCAAGTTGGTTAAACAAAACCTCCAGCGGCGTGGCAACCAGTTTTTCAACTTCTTCGCTGGAAGCGCCGGGATATTCAATCATCACATCCATAACCGGCACGACAATCTGGGGGTCTTCTTCGCGGGGTGTGAGGATCAGCGCCGCCGCTCCGGCCAACATCGAGATAATCAGGAACAGTATTGACAGCTGGGAGGTGGTAAAGATTTCGACAATCTTGGTCGTCAATCCACGCTTGGGGCTTTCATTTTGCAGCTCGTCCATTATTGCGCCTGCTGCGGATGGGCTATGACGGTTTCACCGGCATGCAGACCGGAAATGACTTCAATCTGGTCGTCGAAAGTTTTGCCCGTCCTGATATGGCGCATGAGCTCCCGGCCTTCGGACCAGACCTTGACGACTTCCAGCTGGCCAATATGTTGCACTGCGCTGGCAGGAATCAGTAAGGCTTCATGTTGACCGCAGGCTTGTTCCAGCCAGCCGAAATATCCCGGCTGCAGTCCTTCTATGGCGGGCAATGAAAGTTTAATCAGCTGGGTGCGGGTTTGCGGGTCGAATTCGGGACTGATCTCATCAATTTGAGCACTGGTTGTTTTTCCCAGAGTATCAATACGCACAGTAACATCCATACCTATGCTGTAACGTCCGGCGCAGGTACTCGGCACCTCGGCTTCAAGCCTTAACCCCTGCGGAGTTTGCAAAGTCACCACGGGTACGCCGGGCAGTCCCATGTCGCCGGGCTCTTTAAGGCGTTTAACAACAATGCCATCAAATGGAGCAAGCAACAGCGTATCGGCCAGATGGGATCTGATTTCAGTTACCGTACTTGCCGCCTGATTTACGCCGGCTTGCGCCTCTTTTGCCCTGGCGACTACGGCATCAAAATTTTCGCGGGTCGCCGCCTCTTTACTGTACAAGCTACGGATACGTTGTGCGTCTGCCTGGGCCCGATTTGCTTGGGCATTGGCTCCGGCAAGCGCAGCCAGGGCTACATTTTCCTGAGCCTTAATATCACGCTCATCCAGACGGGCGATTAGGTCGCCCTTTTTGACTTTATCACCCGAATTGACCTTAACCTCAATAATCCGGGCCGTCATTTTGGGGGCAATATTGGCAACGGTTCTCGATTTTACCGTGCCGGGCCAGGCAAGAATATCGTCCACCTGTTTTTTTTCGACAACAGCCGTGTTGCTCGGTTTGTTTGAATCGCCAGTCTGCGGGCTTAATCCGGGAGACACTTTGCTGACAAAACTGCCTTGCATGTAAAGCAGCAACAGAATCAAGGCTAAAACGGCGATGGAAATAGTGACGATTTTGTTGATATTTTTTGGTTCGATTTGTGGCATGAGAACTCCTTTATTTCCAGTCGCCGACAGCTTTTTTCAATGCAGCTTCAGCACTCAGGGCATCGTAATGCGCTGCAATCGTATTGGAGTGGGCTTTATTCCTGGCAACCTCAACTTCAATATAACGGGTAACCGTCACTGTTTCCGCACGCCGCTGTTCATCAACCAGCCTTAACGCTTCGTCGGCAGCAGCCACCGATGCCTCGGCGACCCGCATACGAGCCAGGGCTTCTTCCAGATTCAGGGAAGCGACTTTTACTTCCTGTTCGATGGCCAGCTTGGTTTTGCGTTCCGTTTCACGGGCTTCGGCGGCTTTTCGTTCCGCAGCGCTGACGCGGTTTTTGGTCTCTAACCCGGAAAACAAATCCATTTCGACACTGACTCCGGCGGTAACATTGTCTTTGCTGCTGTAAAAACCGGGATTCCGGCTGTCTTGACCGTAACTCACATAAGCATCGGCCTTGGGCAAATAAGCGCCTTTCTCGCTTTTTAACTTGGCCTGCGCTATTTCTATCTGGGTGGCGGCCGCTTTAACTTCCGGACGTTGCGTCATCGCAAGTTCAAGCAAGTCGTTAAACGATAACTTCATCTTGGGTTCCGGCAACATCGAAGATGCAGACGCTATGGTAAATGGGTGATCCGTTGCCAAGCCGAGCAACGTGGCGAAACCGGTTTTGGATAGCTCGATGCCGTTGGCGGCCCTGATTTCGGCTTCCTGTGCTTCAGCCAATTTCACTTCCAGCGATAAAACGTCGGATTTAAGTGCGGTTCCGGCTTCATACCGCAGTTTCGTTTGCTTCAGCTCGCTGGTAATTGCGGCAATGGAATCCTTGCTGACCTTCTGCGCTTCCTGCGCGGCCAAATAGGCGTAATAAGTAGCATTTACGGCTTCAATCAAGGCATTGCGCACCGTTGAGCGTTCAAATTCAGCCGCGTCTATGCCCAGTTCAGCCGCTTTACTGTTTTGATAATCCTGACCGCCACGGAACAGCGACAGTTTGCCTATGATTTCGGGGCGAAAGTTTTGTCGATAACCGGGGTTATTAATGTTATTGATCGAGCCGGGATTATCGAAATCCCTTTGTGACACAATCATCGAAAAGACCTGCGCGGGATTGTTTGAGTGCTCGTAGCCAACTCTGGCGGTTACTTGCGGATAAAACGCAGACAGTGCTACGCCTAACTGAGCCTCAGCCTGACTGAGACGCTCGGCGGCAATTTGCATATCAGGGTTGTTGGCTAAGGCGTAATCAATGGCCTGATCCAGAGTAAAGGACTGGGGGGTTGATTTTTCCGGTACAGCTCTATCAGCAGAGTTTTGAGGAACATTTTCCGCTACGGCTAAAACGTTCGATAGCATGAGTATCGGTAATAGACTTAATGCCAGTTTGTTTTTTATTGATTTGAGCATAATCTTCACGTACCTGTTAAGAAATTGGCAAAAGTCCTTGGGCATTTTTTCACCACGAAGGATTATGATTTTCTTCGTGGTGAAAAATATAACAGCGCTTTCCGTTGAAAACTTATATAACGATGTACACCAACTCTACACAATCAGAATGCACTGCCCGGCTTAACACCCAACTTTTTAAGTATGATTGCCATCGGACAAAACCCCGTAAATGCCGATTGCAGCAAATTAGCGCCGACAAAAGCAGTGAACCATAGCCACAATTCAGAATGATAATGCGCCAGCAACAAGCTGATCAAAAT
>JBAZTN010000187.1:0-6154 GCA_041661895.1 Methylobacter sp.
CAGTAAAAAATGGACCATGCCTTTACATGACTGGAAAGCCGCTTTGAATCGGTTTAGTATTCAATTCGACGACCGAATGCCGAACCATTAACAAACTCCGTTTACACAAAATTCAGGACACCCTCAAAGAGATTGCCTTTTCCGACTCCATTCGATAGTTTGATTGAATCATAAACTGTAAATCCGAACATAGAAGCCAAAATGCCGGTCAGATTTGTCTTGATTTTTTAAGTAGATTTGTTGCAGAGGTGCCGGAGAATCAGCCTGTAATAATGAAGCGCCAAATAATACTGGGTAAACGCATATAAAAATGCAGGAGGCTCGATATCGGAATAAGCTCGTAACCAAGCCAAGCCATAATTTTGATGGGTTGCGCTCATCAATAATGTCATTGCCTCATAATAACGGTCACTTCAATTTTCGTTCCCACGCTATCAAACTACTTGCTTTAAGGCTGAGAGAGCAAGAAAGGGTCAAAGTAATAACATTGACTGGATCGCCAGACGGTTACGACTAAACTATCACCAGCTTCCTACCTTGCGTCTTGCGTATTCGTTTTGCTGCACGCCGGAAAATCCCACCAAAACAACGTACTGCTAAATAATAGAGTTTGCTTAACGCAAATTCGGACTCTTGCATGAGCCTAAGGAAACAGAGGTCGGCCTCCTTGCGGCTCAATGGCAAATCATCATCCATAAATTGATACAAGGCATCATGTACAAGCGAGGCATAGTAAGTTTTGGGCCGCTTCGTCCGCTCGTGAACAACACCATCCGGGACACCAAAAACCAAATCGAGCAAGCAAAACTTCGGAGTACATCCATCCCATGCATAATCCTTTAAAACCTTAATCTCACCATTTTGCCGAATTTCCAAACGCTTGACGCCGGCTCTGTCATAAAAATCGGCATTCTCTGGAATATCCAATCCGGATGACCATGAATAATCCTGTTCGATGACAAAAAGCCATTTAACTTTAAATTTGCACATAACTCACCTTCCACTCTTAATTTTTAATCATATCCAGTCAATGGATGAAAAATAATATCTACCCCCAGGCAAACGCATTAAAATTTTGGACCGAACACCACTCCGTCGACTTTCTGTCAATCGTCTTCAAGCGGAGCAAAATGGCCTACTTTACTCATGCTTATCTGGAAGCCTGAGGGGCTAATAATTAGCCGACTGCTCGTAAAGTACTTTTTAATGCGTTTGCCCTGCCCCCCCTCACCATTTTTTTGAATTGTACCTTGTGCCTTGCTTAACTTGATGTCCCTATTTAAAACAAAACGGTCCAGCCGCTAAGAGCCTGTTCTTTGGTATAGGACACACCATGTTGTTTAAGGCCTTGAGGATCAAGCAGGGTAATGATCCCGCCGTTGTTACCTAATTGCGCCCCCTGTCCATCCAATTTCACTACGCCGGTCTCGCCGGGGTTAAGCAGCATGTTACTGATAAGTGTCCGATTTTTATTTTTATCCACGACAAACCAACCGGATAAATCAACCACGTCTGGAGCGAGGTTAATCAAAGTCACTGTTTCATGCCCTGAATCTTCGCCTTCCGGATTGACCAGCGCCGCTATAATTTGGACACTAGGCTCTATTGCAGGAGGATTAATTTCCTTACACTGTGGAAGTTGATGGCCTGTGTGATCGTCGGTATGCCAGCACTGCGACTGAAAAGCCAGAAAAACGGCGACCCATTGTTCCGGCCAAATCTCCACACCGAACCCGACAGTGACTTTATCTATACTCGGGAAATGAAAAAGCAACCCACCGTCCTGCCAAACGCCGTCATCCTTGACAAAATCACCGACGTTACCCTGATTCATGTGAATATCATAAATACCGTTGCCAGGCTTAAAACCGAAATATTTATCTTTTATACCGGTTTCAGGCCCCCAGCGTTCGCCGAAAGCGTAGATGCTTGCCCGTTCGTCGCCAATGGCGCGCTGCACATAAGCATCTATTTTTTCATTGAGATCATTATCCGGGCCGGGGACATTATGGGGCAATGGGCGCATCTGTCTTGCATCGAACAGGTTGCCGCGTATGAAATCAAGCGCCATTGTGTTTGGCGCACTTTGCAATGCGGTAAAACCTTTATCCAGATGCACCAGATGATCCAAAACAGGATGCTGAAAATCATCAATGACAAGATACATCAACTCAGAAGGAGCAAGATTGGACTTCACATTAATGGCGATACGGTAGTCTGTCGTATCGTCGATAAGGTGAACTTCATAATGGGGGCTTGATCCTTGCCCAATTATTTTATTGATAGCCCTGCCTTTAAGAACACCATATTGTTTAAGAGCCATGACTCCTCCTCAGGAATGCATCATTCGGTTTACTTGTAGATGACAAATCCGCCCGCCGGAACTGTCAAACGCACGACCTTGCCGTTTTTAGCTTCAACCTCAATTTCCGAACTGATCTGTGCGGAGTCGGTTGAATAGATACAGGTTAAAAACTTTGAATTGTCCCCGTGCAGGTTATTGTCAATGGTTACCCAAGCGGTTCTAGATTGTTGATCATCGGTATTAGAACCTGATCGCCCCACGCTTCCGGCGATGCTGTAAACGCTCGTTGTTGATAAGCAGTCAAGTCTATATCGGCAACTGGTTGTTCGATTATGTGGTGGCTGTTGTTATCCGAATTTTGCATTGCATTTTTGGTCTTTCATTATCTGAAACAATAGTAGAGTCATTTCTAAGCCTCATCAAAAACATGCGAACTTTACACAAAATCGTGAAGAACCAAATAAAGCATCAACAGTTCTCATTGTGTCTTTGCTTTCAACAAATATCTATTAGTATGATTACTAAGTGCTTAGCAGTAAGTGGGAGCAAATCTGTACTTGGCACGAATAGAAATCTCGGGCTTCATTGGTTGATCAATCTATTTTTAGCACCTTGGCGCCACGAATCCTCCCTGTCTTGAGTTTAATCAATGCCTCGTTTGCCTGTTCCAGAGTAAATACCTGAACCTCGGGCTGGAGGTTCATTTCAGCCGCCAGACCCAAAAAATCCTTTACATCACCCCGGGTAATGTTGGCGACGCTTTTTAGCTCTTTTTCCTGCCAAAGGTGAACCGGATAATCCAAATCCAGCAGACTGCGATTGTCGCCTTCCTTGCGGATCGCATTAATCACTAGCCTGCCGCCGGATTCCAGATTCGCCAAGGCTTCAACGACTGGTTGCCATGCCGGGGTGGTATCGATAATGGTGTCCAGTTTCTGGGGCGCTCGCTCGGTGGTATGCCCTGCCCACACCGCGCCAAGTTCTAAGGCAAATGCTCTTTCTTCGTTACTTCGAGCAAAAACATAAACTTCGCTATTCGGATACCGGTGCTGCACCATTTTTAACACCAGATGCGCTGATGCGCCGAAGCCGGTCAGTCCCAACCGCTGCCCGTCCTTTAACCTGGTCAGGCGTAGTGACCGGTAGCCAATTGCACCGGCACAAAGTAAAGGGGCGGCCTGCACGTCAGAAAAAACCTCCGGAATTGCATAGGCGAAATCTTCCGAAACAGTCATATATTGGGCATAGCCACCATTGGCATCACGACCTGTCGCCTCAAAGGCCGGACACAGATTTTCATTGCCTGCCAGACAGAACTTACATATACCGCAAGCAGAGAAAATCCAGGCAACGCCTACCCTGTCACCTGTTTTAAAAGCATTGACTTTGCCGCCGACAGCTTCGACTCGTCCGATCACTTGATGTCCCGGGACTATCGGTAACCGTGGTGGCGGAGTTCTCCCCTCAATTTCATCCAGCTCGGTATGGCATACGCCGCAAACTGAAACTTTCAGCAGAATTTCTTTTTCGCCGGGAACAGGCACAGGCAGTTCCATCAATTCCAGCGGCAGCTGATTTTCTTTAAGGTTGCAGAGCTCTTTCAATACCATCGCTTTCATTGATCCCACCATTTCTGATTTCCGGTAATACGGCTAATTCCAATTCTGCTACGGTTCTTTACCCTAAGCTATAAGTAAAAACACCAATTGAAAATCATCCAAGACTGTGTTGGAATCAAAATATGAGGTGTATTTCATCGTTCCCACGCTCCGGTGTGGAAATAACCTATAGGACAACAAGTGCAATCCTGAACGATTCAGCGTCGATAAAATAACCAAGGAGAGTAATTATGAACGACCTGGAACGCATGTTGAGAGATATTAAAATGGAGGTCGAACTGACCCGCCATCTCATCGGCAAGGATTCATTGGATGACAGGGTCATGGCGGCCATGAAAGAAGTGCCGCGACATGAGTTTTTACCCCCGGATTTACGCTACCTTGCCTACGATAACGGCCCGGCACCCATCGGTTCGGGACAGACCATTTCCCAGCCCTATATTGTTGCCCTGATGAGCGACTTACTGAACACCAAGCCCACCGATACCATTCTGGAAATCGGCACCGGCTCAGGCTATCAGGCAGCCATCCTCTCGAAATTGGTTAAACAGGTTTATTCGATCGAAATAATTGAAGAACTGGCTACAAAAGCGAGCAAGCGACTTAAAAGACTAGGTTACAACAATGTAGCTGTTCGCAAAGACAACGGTTACTTCGGCTGGCAGGAACATGCGCCTTTTGACGGCATCATCGTCACCGCTGCCGCTCCTCATATTCCCCTGCCCTTGATTAATCAACTGCGAGAAGGCGCTAAATTAGTCATACCGGTGGGTTTGCCTTACGATTATCAGGAACTGATTGTTGTAGAAAAAAAAGCAAATGATGAAATCGACATACGGGCGATTCTGGGCGTCAGTTTTGTGCCGCTTGTCGGCGAATGCGGCAAGGAAACCGCCCACAAAGACGTCCAAAAAACCAGCCGCCATTAAATTAACGGTTAACTGTTCATCCTGAGCTTGTCGATGGGCGAACGACTTAAACTTAATGGCCGTGCCAAATCCCTGACTTAGGTGCTCAACACATGTTCAACAGCAACCATGACATAAAAGATCTCTCACTGGCTGACCAGGGACATGAACGCATTGAGTGGGCATTGACCGAAATGCCAGTACTGCGCGACATCCATGATCGTTTTGCCAAAGAACGGCCATTGGCGGGTGCACGCATCAGTGGCTGCCTGCATATCACTACGGAAACCGCCAACCTGGCCCGCACCCTGAAAGCAGGCGGTGCTGAGCTGGTGTTATGCGCCAGCAATCCCCTCAGTACCCAGGATGATGTCGCTGCTGCACTGGTGCAGTATTATCAGATTCCCACCTTTGCCATTCGCGGCGAAGACGGCAGCACTTATTACCGGCATATAGGAAAAGCACTGGATCACCGGCCGCAACTGACCATGGATGATGGTGCCGATCTGGTCAGCGAATTGCACAAAAACCGTAGCGATTTACTGGCTGAGGTTATCGGCGGCACCGAAGAAACCACCACCGGCGTGATTCGGCTGCGTGCCATGGCAGCGGATAAGGCGCTCAAATTTCCTGTGATTGCCGTCAACGATGCTATGACCAAGCACCTGTTCGATAACCGTTACGGTACCGGCCAAAGCACATTGGATGGCATTATTCGCGCCACCAACATACTGCTGGCCGGCAAAACCTTCACAGTTGCAGGCTACGGCTGGTGCGGACGCGGCATTGCCATGCGCGCCAAAGGCCACGGCGCTCATGTCATCATCACCGAAGTCGATCCGTTGAGAGCCCTGGAAGCCGCCATGGATGGCTTTCGAGTCATGCCCATGCTTGACGCAGCCGCCTGTTCGGATTTTATTATCACCGCAACTGGCGACAAGCATGTGCTGGATCAGGCGCATTTTGAAGTTATCAAAAACGGCTGCGTCATCGCCAATTCCGGCCATTTCAATGTTGAAATCAATATCCCGGCGCTGGAAAGACTGACCGTAAAAAAACACCGTCCGCGGACCAGCGTCGAAGCCTATCTGCTTAAAGACGGGCGCACCGTCCGCCTGCTGGCTGAAGGACGACTGGTCAACCTGGCTGCCGCAGAAGGCCATCCGGCAACCGTTATGGACATGAGTTTCGCCAATCAGGCCTTTAGCATTGCCTATTTGTGGCAACAGGGTGAAAATCTTGAAAACATCGTGTATCCGGTGCCAACCGAAATTGATCAACAGGTCGCCAAAATGAAACTGGCGGCGATGGGTATCAGTATT
>JBAZTN010000188.1:0-6139 GCA_041661895.1 Methylobacter sp.
TGTTATCTATATCGGGGTTATTTTTTAAAACCTCGGCAAAGCGTTCTTCAACAATCCAGTCGATTTGAATGTCAGCGGAGTAAGCCTTGATGAACTGTAGCGCGACCATCGCATGTACGATGTCTCCCAGAGCCGAGAGTTTTACGATGGCGATTTTCACTTACGTCCTGATTGGGTGACCGTGATAAATTCAAGCACCTGATCGGGCGTGATTCCGGTCAGGCATTTTGCGTGGCCTAGCGGGCAATCGCGCTTAAAACAGGGTGCGCAATCAAGATTCAAAGAGATAACATGAGCCTTGGCATTCAGCGGCGGCGTAAAGCCCGGATCCGATGAGCCGTAAATGGCGATGAGTTTTTTGTCCAGCGCGGCAGCCACATGCATCAAGCCGGAATCATTGCTCACCACGGTATTAGCCAGCGACATCAAATCTATCGCTTCGGCTAAAGAGGTTTTGCCGGTGAAATCGGTACAGAATCCGGAGGCTGCCCTGTTGATTTGTTCAGCGACCTCTTTATCCTTATCGGAGCCAAACAGCCAGACCTGCCAGCCTTGGTCAATTTTATGCCGGGCGACTTCGGCATAATAATTCGCCGGCCAGCGCTTTGCCGGACCATATTCGGCGCCGGGGCATAAGGCCAGGATTTTTGCTGACGGCGTTAACTTGAATTTATCGATGACAGCCTGTTGCTTGTTTTTCTCAATGACGATGACGGGTTCAGGGCAGTCAGGCTGAAATGGGCAATCTTTGGGCAATCCCAGCGCGACAAACCGTTGCACGGTCATGGTCAGCAGGTTTTTATCCAGTTCTCTGGCATCGTTGAGCAAGCCCCAGCGGCATTCGCCAATATACCCGGTTCGGACGGGAATGGTGGCAAAAAACGGAGTCAATGCGGATTTCCAGGAATTGGGCAGCACGATCGCTTGATTGTAGCCTTCCGAGCGCAACTGTCTGCCCAGCCTGATTCTGTCCATAAGGCCAAACTGACCGTGTGATAACGGCATGGCGATGGCCTTGGACACTTCGGGCATTCTTTCCAGCAAGGAAAATGACCATGCAGGAGCCAGCACATCAATCCGACAGCCCGGCTGGACATTTTTTAAGGTGATAAACAGGCTTTGAGCCATCACCATATCGCCGACCCATGACGGGCCGACGACTAATATTTTTGATGGTTTTTTCAAGATGTTTAGGCGACGTAAGTCAACCAGTCGGCATGATCATCTCTGCGGCCATGCACATAGTCAAAATACAAGCTTTGTAATTTCTCAGTAACCGGTCCCCGGTTGCCCGAACCTATTACACGGTTATCCAGTTCCCTGATCGGCGTAACTTCGGCTGCGGAACCGGTGAAGAATGCTTCATCAGCCACGTAAATTTCATCGCGGGTAATGCGTTTTTCGATGACTTCAAAGCCTTGTTCTTTGGCAATCGTCATGACTGAATCTCGGGTGATGCCTTCCAGAGCCGAGGTGGTTTCAGGCGTGTAAATTTTGCCATTACGCACGATAAACAGGTTTTCGGCACTGCCTTCTGCCGCAAAGCCTTCATGATCCAGCATCAACGCTTCATCGTAACCATTAGCGCGCGCTTCTTGTAATGCGAGAATGGAATTAATGTAATTGCCGTTGGCTTTGGCTTTGCACATGGTGCTGTTGTGATGGTTGCGGGTGTAAGACGAAGTGCGGATGCGGATGCCCTGTTCTATGCTTTCCGCGCCCAGATATGCGCCCCACGACCATGCGGCAACCATGACATGAACTTTCAGATTATCAGCTCTCAAGCCCATGCCTTCAGAGCCTAAAAAGCACATGCTGCGAATATAGGCGCTGTCCAAATTGTTTTTGGCCACTGCATCGCGCTGAACCTGGTTTATCTCGTCTTTACCAAAGGGCATATTCATATTCATGATGTGCGCGGAACGGAACAGGCGGTCCGTGTGATCCTGCATCTTGAAAATCGCCGTGCCTTTTTCCGCGTGATAAGCCCTGATGCCTTCAAACACGCCCAAGCCGTAGTGCAAGGTATGAGTTAACACATGGACTTTAGCTTCGCGCCACTCAACCCATTTGCCATCCAGCCAAATAACGCCATCTCTGTCGTCCATAGTCATCATTTATTCTCCAACATTAGTGTTTATTTATACGATAAAACCCGGATGTAGGACGTTGCACTGCAACGCTCTACTCCATGTAATCATGCCAAATCTGTTCGACCTGAGCGCTCATTTCGGCAACTTCAGCCTCATCTATAACAGCGCGATCTCCCTGCAGAACCAGTTTATGACCATAGTCACGATAAGTGCAGTATGCGGCTTTAAGCATTTCCGCATTGGCTCTGGAAATAAATCCTTGCTCCTGCAAGCCTTCAAGCAATCTTACATTATCGGTGTAGGTCGTCAGAGCCACATTTTTTGCGGCCTGATCCAGAACGCCAAATTGTACTATAAACTCAATATCAGCAATACCGCCTTTACTTTGTTTTAAGTCAAACTTGTCTTTATCTTTTATAGCCAAGGCTATACGCATTTTTTCGCGCATCTCGCGAACTTCTTTTTTCAAGCTTTCGGTATCCCGGGGCAAGCTCAACACGCGGCTACGAATGGTTTCATATTGCGTTTTCAGTTGTGGATCACCGGCGATAAACCTGCCTCTGACCAGCGCCTGAAGTTCCCAGGTCCAGGCCTGGTTTTTCAGGTAATTTTCATAACCGTCAATATGGCTGACCAGTAAGCCGGAGTCGCCATTGGGACGTAAACGCATATCCACTTCGTAGAGCACGCCGGACAACATTTTAGTATCCAGGATATGCCGCACTCTCTGCCCCACTCGACCGTAAAACTGGGCGCAGGAAATCGGCTTATCGCCAGTCGTCATGGCATTGTTATCCCGGCAATCATATAAAAACACCAGATCCAGATCAGACCCGTAGCCCAGTTCGATGCCGCCCAGTTTGCCAAAGCCGAGTACTGCAAAGCCTATCGAGGTATTATCGGTATGGGGCGGAAAGCCATGCTTGTCTGTCAGCATAAACCAGGCACGCTCAACCACATGCCCCACTATGCTTTCGGCGATATAGGTCAGGTAATCACTGACCACCATGATGGGTATGACACCCATAATATCGGCGGCCGCAACCCGTAACACATTCAGCTGCTTAAACTGACGCAATACAACCATCAGCTGCTCAAGATCCTGTGCTTCAACTTGAGCCAGTAGAATCTTGAGCTGCGCATCTAAATCGGCTTTTTTGAGCGGCTCGTAAAGGGAGCTGGTATCCAGCAGCTCATCAAATAAAACCGGATACAGCGATAAGTAGTCACAAATCCAGAGGCTGGCCGATGACAGCTTAATCAATTGAGACAGGGCGTCCGGGTTTTCGGACAATAACGAAAGATACACAGTCCGGCCTGCAACCGCCTCAAACAAACTGAGTATCCGGGTCAAGGTTTCGTCCGGGTTGCCGACTTGCTGTATGGCCTCTATTAATTGCGGCATCAACCGGTCAAGCACGCCTGCGCCTTTGGCAGTTAGCCTTCTGACAGCTGCTGAGGTTTTGAATCCTTTTATGGCCGCCAGTATTTTATCCGTTTCTTGAATGCCGAATTCTTTCAGGTCTTCCGTCAATTCCGCATCATCCGCTGCGCAAGCCCAGATGTTTTGGCTCTGCTGATTGACGGTGTCCTGTTTTGATAGCGAAAAAACCTGGTCAAATACGTCATGTACCTGCGTTCTTACCTTGTCCAGGTCATGTTTAAAGCTAATCCAGTCAGCAAAATCCATCGAGTACGCCAATACCTGCTGCGCTGACGTATCTGCCGGCAAGTCGTGGGTTTGCCTATCCTGATATTGCTGGATATGGTTTTCTACCCGGCGCAGGAAGCAGTAAGACTGTTTTAATTGATCGGCATCTTTTGGCGCCAGCAGTTCCATTTGGCCCAGCAGTTGCAAAACATCCAGAATACCACGCGTTTGCAGGGCCTTTTCATTGCCTCCGCGTATCAGCTGAAAAGCCTGCCCGATAAATTCAATTTCACGTATGCCGCCCGGACCAAGCTTGATATTTTCCATGCGGTCTTTGCGCCGCAGCTCCTGGGTGATCTGCGCCTTTAACGAGCGTAATTCCTCAAACGCCCCGTAATCGAGATAACGACGGTACACAAAAGGCCTGAACATGGCCATCAGTTGTGCGCCGACCTTAAAGTCGCCCGCGACCTGCCGCACCTTGATCATCGCATAACGCTCCCATTCCCTGGCCTGTGTCTGGTAATAGTTTTCCATGCCATCAAATGTCATGATGATGGGGCCGCTATCGCCGTAAGGCCTTAGGCGTATATCGGTACGGAAGACGAAACCGTCTACGGTGATTTCATCCAGAACCTTTACTAGGTTGCGGCATAGCTTGGTAAAAAACTCGCCATAAGTGGTTTCTTTCCTGTCCGGCAACACACCGTCTTCTGCGTAGGCAAAAATCAGGTCGATGTCGGAAGAATAATTCAATTCGTAGGCTCCCAGCTTGCCCATGCCTAATACAACGATCTGCTGAGGGCTGCCGTCAGATAACAACGGCGTGCCGCGCAACTCGCAGGCTTTTTGGTAAAGAAAATCCAGTGCATATTGAATGCAGGCATCAGCCAGCCACGATAAATTAGTCAACGTTTCTGATAATTCAGCCCATCCGGCCAAATCCCGCCAGGCAATCCGGACCATTTCCCTGCGTCGAAAACGTCGCAGCTGTACCATTAAATCCGCTTCCGTTTCGATCTGGGTGTGAGCTAACTTGTCGACATAACTGTTTTCAGCGTAATTGGCCGATAAATCGCCGGACATAACCAGATCAACCAGCAACTCCGGTTGCCGCGTACAGCTTTCTGCAACAAACAGGCTGGAGCACCAGACTTTGGAGATTGATGCCATGAATTCGGGGGTGTGATCAAGGCTTAGATTAAGCACCGTCAGATGTTCGTCCCATTTTTTCAGAGAAACTGCTACCGATGCTCTTAACCCATCAGGCAGCGCTGCAAATTCGGGCTCGAGGTTTTTAATAAAAGACATGAGGTAAAGCCATAAATGGAAAGGGACATGATAACGAAAACGGTTGTGCAACAAGTAGCGCTATTTATTCTAAAGGGAAGGAATTCTTAACGCTATTTACAGGCATCTTGTAATGGAAGCCGAAGATGGGTAGAACCAGTCGTAATAAAATGATAAAGTCTAGTCGGTTGCAATACTAAATCCTTAACCATTTACGATTCAAATCTATGAAAACGTTTACATTTACAAAGAAATTCTTTTTCGCTGTCTTGACCAGCATGGTTATCGCGCTGTCTGTTGCGGGCTGTTCAGATGATGAGGAAAAAGTAGAGGCTGAAAAGACTGAAAAGGTGGCTGTTAAGGCGCACCCCGTGCATAATCCATTCGATCATTCCCATGATGTTGAAGTGACTGATATCCAAAAACACAAATTTGAGCATGATTTTGCCAAGCAGTGCGTAGACAGAGAGCTGAAAAACTCAGTTAATAAGGACATGGATGAACATCGTTACGACGAGCCTTGCATGTGTATCGCTACATTTTTGATGAAAAATTTAACGGCAGAGGAAGCTGAAAAATTTATTGGTGAGCATAAAAACGCTCAGTCCCTAGTTATCAAGTATGAAAATGCGGCTTATCATTGCCTGCAAGAAAAAGTGGCGCCTAAAGGGCCGCATTTGTTTGGCAGACAGAAAGTTAGCGATTAGCATTGGTATTGCAGGTTAGGATGAGGTGGGTGAGAGCGGGTCGCATCCAGTTATCGGAGAAGTTAACAAAGTAGGCCGTAGCTGTTTGTGATAACTAAACAAAATCTTAATGCCCAGAAAGCACGAAGAACGAGAGAATTGATCGCGTTCTTCGTGCTTTTTTGTTTTGGGGCAAAGGATATGAGCAGCACAATAATACATGATGCATTTAACGCCCGATGGCATCAATTAAACCATGCCTATCCGGTTACTAAGCAATTAGCAGATTAGATGTTTAGTCCCACAATCAAGTGATCTGGGGCAGTCGAAAAAATGTCCGGTTTTTGTAGAAACCATTGCCGGATAGCCTCAAAAGGCGGTATGCGTCCGATGGCACGTAGCTTGAGATTAAAATCATA
>JBAZTN010000189.1:0-6101 GCA_041661895.1 Methylobacter sp.
TTTATCTTACCCAAAATGGGATCAGTAATGGAATCACTGATCAGAAGTTCATATTGTCCTCTGGGGGTTAAATGAAAAAAGCTGTAAAACTCAACAACGCTGATAATTTGAGTCCGGGGAATATGTAACAACCCGGCCAACTGTTCTATCGCATCCATTGGTACATAATGATAGCGGGTCTGAATTGCTCTTAAAATTTGCAACAAGTGAGTTGCCTGATTGTGATTTTTTTCTGCGAGAACTTGAATAAATCGCCTCATATTATCTCTCAGGTTTTACCTTTCCGGGTGCATATAGTTACATCTTTATCCTAATAATGGCAACCAATCTTGGAAGTCACAACTGGCATTTTTCTGCGCATCATATTCTTGTAATAAACATCTTCTACTCTAACTACAATACTAAGTCGAGCGAGCTGCCGAGAAAGCGACCGAATCGTTACGCCTGCGCTGGCCAGGATGACAGGTTTGGAGATGCCAGTCTCTGCAAAACTGGCTTGATTGAGAGGCAAGATGGCGACTTTGCCCCGTTTCTTGATTTATTCAACATTGCTCTACCGATGTGTCTTCGTTTAATTCGAACGCAATGACCGAGGAAGATGTGGGTGCATTGATCGCTTTTATGCATGAATTTGAACGTAAACAAGGATAAGCAGATGTTTAATATTTTGACTTATAACAATATATCTTCGGCTGGGTTAACCAAACTGCCGAGCGAGCGATACAAAATTTCATCGCAAATTGATAATCCCGATGCCATTCTGCTACGTTCTTTTAATCTGCACAGCCAGGCTATTCCAGAATCGCTCAAGGCAATTGGCCGTGCAGGTGCTGGCGTCAACAATATCCCCGTGGATGAATATACGAAGCGAGGTATTCCAGTATTCTATGCGCCGGGCGCCAACTCGAATGCTGTAGCAGAACTGACCATCGGAGGGATGCTGCTGGCTTCCCGAAACATCGCGACGGCGTTGGATTTTGTTAGCTGTTTGGATGGAGACGAGGAAACTATCAATGACCTAATTGAGAGAAATAAAAAGCATTTTGTCGGCTTTGAGTTGTCTGGAAAAAACCTGGGGGTACTGGGTTTGGGTGCGATCGGGGTAAAAGTAGCTAATGCTGCCGTTGCTCTGGGTTTAAACGTGATAGGGTTTGACCCATTTATCTCGCTGGAGAATGCCTGGCAGCTTTCTTCATCCGCAATACCCGCAACCAGCATTGATGATTTGGTTTCTCGTGCAGATTTGATCAGTCTCCACGTTCCCTTAAATGATCAGACGAAAAATTTGATCAACAAAACCCTCATTGACCGCATAAAGAAAGGATCGACCTTGCTCAACTTTTCTCGGAATGGCGTGGTGGATGAAAATGCTGTTTTGGCGGCTTTGGATTCAGGGAATCTGCATGCCTATGTCTGCGATTTTCCAATACCTGCCTTGCTGAATCATTCACGGACCATTTTGCTACCCCACTTGGGTGCTTCTACAGCAGAGGCTGAGGACAATTGCTCGGTCATGGTGGCCGAGCAGGTTCGTGAATTTCTTGAGAATGGCTCCATTCGTCATACAGTGAATTTTCCAGAAGTCGTTGCTCCACCGAGCCGAGAAGGTGTACGCATTGGAATCGCCAACAAAAATATACCCAATATATTGGGTCAGATTACATCAGCCTTGGGTGCAGACGGCCTCAATATTCTTGATATGCTGAACAAGTCGCGTGGCGATGTTGCCTATACCCTGATTAATATTAATTCTGAAGTGCCCCTTGGGACATTGGAGCGCATTCGCTCTATTGACGGTGTTTTGTCTACCCGTGTAATTTAATGCTGCCCCTATTACTCTGCGTTGTATAGAGGTTTTCTACAGCCACGTTATACGCATATACCCAATAATTTAAACAATGATGATCAGTCACTTAAAAAATGGACATTATCGGAAAACTACAGCTTTAGAAAAACTGTTTACCTCTCTAGTGAATGTAGTTGTAGTTTTTGTAGCCTCGATACCGTTTTTTCTTTTTGATGGTTTATCGGCTTTAACATTGAAATTGATTATCATTGGGCTGTTCTTTTTGGAAAACGTTATGGCAATAATTTTCTTGGATTTCGGGGAGTCGCTATTTTTGCGAAAGCTTTTTTGGGCATCCCTGCCCAACAAGCAGCAAAAAACACACGACCGCTAATGCCTGCGGCTGCCCCAGCCGTCCTGCGTCTCTCGTTCGCCACCCAACAAGGGGTGGCTCACATCATCCCAATGACTCGACGCGATTTCGGAAAGCCTGCATTTTCACTCCGCACAAAACGCTGCGTAAAAACACATGCACTATCGCTTCTGGGGACTACTCGACTCCTGTCTCGCAGCGACCGACTCCCCGGGATGTTCATCCAGAAAACTATTTGGCAATGTCGTTATTCAAAAATGAATCAATTGATACACGCCATAATGTACACCGCAAGTTTTGCCTCAATGCTGTTTTGGATATGGGTACCTGGAGACTTGTTGCTATTTAATCTTCTCTTGCTGCAACTCCCCTGCATTCTCCTCACAAAAACAACGTTTCATGGCTTGATTGCAGGCAATATGGTAGATATAAAACCGATTAAGCTTAAAAAAGATTAATTCAGCCTGAGCATTGAAATACACGTCCAAATCACTTTCCGGTTTGGGCCGCATATAGCCAGTCTATGGGTTCTGTCGCAAAAATTTGTAAAACAAAGAGATCATTCATTCCGAACGCCGTAAAGCTTGGGAACTTCTCCTCTACAATTATCAAGAGTCGTTTTGTGGCAAGCTTTGCCCAAGAATGGCACGACCCCAATGGCAATTACTTTTGCCGCTGTGTTGATTAACTGCCTAACCCAACCTTCTGGCTACGTTTTTGACCGCCAAAGGCCTCCGCTGCAAAGCCTTATTTAATATTTTCAGCCCCTTCGAAAAACTTTTTCATAGCATTCTGAAATGAGTGTGTAACCAATCTTAATTAACCTGTCATTTAAGGTTAACCGTGCTGTCATTTAGTGCTGCCTATAATCTTGGTCTTATCAACTTAGCCCAGGAGTTATCGCCATGCGCAGTCAAAATTTTCGCTACTTTCCAAATCCAGCCAGCCTGGCGGCGGCAATTGCTGCATTATCTGTACTGTTGCCATTGACAGGCAATGCCGACATAACAGATGTACCACTAATGGAACAAGGTATACAAATCGGCGATTTAGCGCCGGGCCGCGCCATGATCTGGAGCCGGGCCGATAGGGCTTCACGCATGATGGTGAAATATGCTTTCAACGACCAGTTCACTGATGCGGTTACCATTCGTGGTCCATACGCGATGGAAGAGACTGATTTTACCGCTAGGCAGGATTTGACCGGCCTCCCGGAAGGTAAAAATGTATACGTTCAGGTTTGGTTCGAGGATTTAACCAATGACCGTAATAAAAGCGAACCGGTCAGCGGCCATTTCCATACCATCGGCAAACGCGACGACATCCGCTTTGTCTGGGGCGGCGACACTGCAGGACAGGGCTGGGGCATCAACGAGAGCTTCGGGGGCATGAAAATCTATGAAACCATGCGCCAGGTAGAGCCGCAATTCTTCATTCAAAGCGGCGACAGTGTGTATTCCGACGGCCCCATTCCTGCCAGAAAACCTGCTGAAAACGGTCAGATCTGGACCAACTTGGTTACCCCGGAAGTCAGCAAAGTCGCCGAAACTCTCAACGAATTTCGTGGTCGCTACAAATACAATCTGCTTGATGAAAATTTGCGCCGTTTCAATGCTGAAGTGCCGCAAATCTGGCAATGGGACGATCATGAAGTGGTCAACAACTGGTCAGATGCCAAGGATCTGAGCACCGATAGCCGTTACACCGAGAAGAATGTACCGCTGTTAACCGCCCGAGCCACTAAGGCTTTTCATGAATATGCGCCGCTACGTCCACACGATGCCGAGGAATCCGAACGCATTTACCGAAAAATCTCCTACGGCAAGTTACTTGATGTGTTTGTTATCGATATGCGCAGCTATCGTGGCCCCAATACCGCCAATCTGCAAACTCAACAAAGTGCCGAAACGGCATTTCTCGGTGAAGCACAACTGGCTTGGCTAAAGAATGAACTGAAACATTCCGACGCAACTTGGAAAGTGATTTCCGCTGATATGCCCATCGGTCTGAATATCGGCGATGACTTCGATCATAACCCGCCGCAACGCTGGGAAGCCGTCGCCAACGGCAACGATGGACCGGCTGCCGGCCGCGAATTGGAGATAGCCGATCTGCTAAGTTTCATCAAGCACCAGCATGTCAACAACATCATCTGGCTGACTGCCGACGTTCATTACGCGGCGGCCCACTACTACGACCCAAGCAAAGCCCAAACCAAAGACTTTGCTCCATTCTGGGAATTCGTGGCTGGTCCTCTGAATGCTGGCTCTTTCGGCCCCAACACCACCGACGGCACTTTCGGTCCACAAGTGGTATTCACCAAGGCACCACCGGCTGGGCAGGTTAATCTATCGCCTTATGCCGGTTTGCAATTCTTCGGTGAGGTCAACATCGACAAAAGAAGCCGGGCTTTGACGGTTGACCTAAAAGACATTGATGGCGCTATCGTGTTCAGCAAAACCCTGCCAGCTGAATCGGAACACGACCTCGATTGATAGCTCGGATGCCCGGGACGGCGCAAAGCCGCCCCGGTAACTGTCTGCGAGCACAAGCAATACAAAACCAATTTCATAAATCAAACAAAAGAGTATGTAAACCATGTTAAATCAATTCTACAAACCAACCGTATTGGCAACGGCGATGCTGGCTATACTCGGCGTTCAAAACAGTGCAGATGCATTGCCACATACGGAGCATAACGGACTTATGACTAAGACTCCAATCGTCATCGGTCACCGCGGCGCTTCCGGCTATCGCCCCGAACACACACTGGAAGGCTACACTTTGGCTATCGAAATGGGCGCCGATTTTATCGAGCCAGATCTGGTGCTAACCAAGGATGGCCATATGATCGCCCGTCACGAACCGATGATTGGCGGCACTACCGACGTCGCCAGCCACCCGGAATATGCCGACCGTAAAACCAAGCGCATGGTCGACGGCGTCGAATACAACGACTGGTTCGCCAGCGATTTTACCTTGGCGGAAATCAAAACCCTGCACGCCATTCAGGCCCGCACCGATCGCGATCAGCAATACAACGGCGTGTTTCAAATCCCAACCCTGGACGAAGTGATCGCTTTGGCCAAGAGCAAAAGCAAACAAACAGGCCGCACCATTGGCATCTATCCGGAAATCAAGCACTCCACTTATCACGCCAACTTAAAGGACGCCAATAATAAACCTTTGTTCGGCCTAAATTTCTTCGAAAACAAACTGCTGAAAAAACTGCATGCAACCTACGGCAACAGCGCCTGCGCGCCGGTATTCATCCAGTCTTTCGAAGTCGGTAATCTGCAGTACCTAAACGGCAAAACCAACATTCAATTGGTGCAACTGATCGACGCCGACGATGTCAATGCCGACGGTTCGCTGTCGCTAGTCGCGCCATACAAACAGCCTTACGATTTTGTGGTTGCCGGCGATGCACGCACTTTCGCGGATTTGCTAAGCGATGAAGGCCTGGATTTCGTTAAATCCTATGCCGATGCGGTTGGTCCCTGGAAACCTTATTTGGTGAAAACTGTAGCCGATAACATCGACCGCAACGGCGACGGCAAAATCACCATCAACGACCGCCGCGTCGAAGGTAGCACCGGTGTGGTGGAAATGGCGCACGACAAGGGCCTGCTGGTTCACACCTGGACTTTCCGCAATGACGCCAGCGGCTACGGTTTCGCCGATCCCAAGCAGGAAATGACCTATTATTTCGATCTGGGCGTCGACGGCTTGTTTACAGACTTTGCCGATACCGGCGTTGAGGCCCGTGAAGCGTCAATAAATGCTGATATCATCAATGCAAACAATCAATGCAAAGCTCACACCGATGAGCAGGAAAACGAACATGAGGATCAAGGCGGTCGCCATGACCGTTAATTTGCAGTAAAAAACCTGAAAGCAAACCCGGTGCATTTTTGCCGGGTTTGTGTATTTCTAGCAAAG
>JBAZTN010000190.1:0-6074 GCA_041661895.1 Methylobacter sp.
CCTGCATTCCGCATTTTCTGCAGTCAGGAAAAAACAAAACTTGATCTTGAATGCCGCAATCTCATTATGTTTCTTGAGAATAACGGCATCTTGAATTCAGCCAACAGGGAAATTGTCATTGACCGGGCAATGGCGCTGGAAAATGAAGACATCTCCCTGGAAAAATTAAAATGGATAGTGTTAATGATATTACTCAGTCAGCCCGACGAGGAAATCGCTTGCTCGAGAATGGAAGACATTGTGTACAATCTCGCCCCTACTTACTTACATTAACACTCACCAGACCGCATTATTGATTAAATGAGCAAGAATCTTGTCATTGTAGAATCACCTGCAAAAGCTAAAACCATAGAGAAATATTTAGGCAAAGACTTTCATGTTTTGGCCTCCTATGGGCACGTCCGCGACCTTATCCCGAAAGAAGGAGCAGTTGATCCGAACAATGACTTTGCCATGAAATATGAAGTCATTGATCGCAACCAAAAGCATGTACAAGCTATCGCCAAAGCCCTTAAAACCGCAGACACCTTATATCTGGCGACTGACCCTGATAGAGAAGGAGAAGCAATTTCCTGGCATTTGCTTGAACTGCTGAAAGAAAAAAATCTGCTCAAAGACAGGCCTGTGCATCGGGTAGTGTTCCATGAAATCACCAAGAAAGCAGTCACTGAAGCTATTGCCAATCCAGAAAAAATAGCCATCAATTTAGTCAACGCCCAACAAGCGCGGCGGGCCTTAGATTATCTGGTCGGTTTTAACCTGTCGCCGTTGTTGTGGAAAAAAATTCGCCGCGGCCTGTCCGCTGGCCGCGTACAAAGCCCCGCCTTGCGCATGATCGTTGAACGCGAACTGGAAATTGAGGCCTTCAAAAGCCGCGAATACTGGACAATTGATGCCGCATTGACGGCGCATGACCAAGCCTTTAAAGCCAAACTGACCCAGTTTGACGGTGAAAAAGTTGCTCAATTCAGCATTACCAATGAAGAGCTGGCAGAAAAAACCAAGCAAACCCTGCTGGATACGGCAGATGGTCAGTTGCTGGTCAGCAAGCTGGAAAAGAAACAGCAAAAACGCAACCCTGCCCCGCCTTTTATTACCTCGACGCTGCAACAAGAGGCCTCGCGCAAATTGGGCTTCACCACCAAACGCACCATGATGGTTGCCCAGCAACTTTATGAAGGTATTGATATAGGCGGAGAAACCGCCGGTTTGATCACCTACATGCGTACTGACTCGGTTAACCTGTCGGTAGAAGCTGTCGAAGAAATCCGCGCGCTGATTGCCGAAAACTACGGCGCTGAAAATGTTCCAAAAGAGCCAAGAGTCTTTAAGACGAAATCAAAAAACGCTCAGGAAGCGCACGAAGCGATACGGCCAACGTACCCTCGATATTTGCCCAGCCAGCTAAAAAGCCACCTGAGCGTCGAACAGTTCAAACTCTATGAACTGATCTGGAAGCGCACCATCGCCTGCCAGATGATTCATGCCACACTCAACATGGTCGCCGTCGATTTAACCTGCGGCAATGGAAAACACATATTCAGGGCAACGGGTTCCACAATTGCCTCCCCCGGATTCATGACCGCCTATCTGGAAGGAAAGGATGACAGTAACGAGAGCGATGACAAGGAAAGCTTCCTGCCGCCTATGGAAGAAGGCCGCCCTGTCCAACTCAATGACATCAATGCCGGACAGCACTTCACCGAACCGCCGCCACGCTACGGCGAGGCCAGTCTGGTAAAGTCCCTTGAAGAACACGGCATCGGCCGGCCATCGACCTATGCCTCAATCATTTCGACATTACAAAACCGTGAATACGTCACCCTAGATGGCAAACGCTTCTACCCGACCGATGTCGGCAGAATCGTCAACAAGTTCCTGACCGAACATTTTACCAAATACGTCGATTATGATTTTACGGCCAATCTGGAAGATGAACTGGATGCTGTTTCACGGGGAGAAAAAGACTGGATTCCATTGATGCACGACTTCTGGAAACCTTTCACGACATTGATCCATGAAAAAGAAGAAAGCGTCCAGCGTAAAGATGTCACCCAGGAAGCTATCGACGAAAAATGCCCCGATTGCGGCAGCCCGCTGTCCATTCGTCTGGGCCGGAATGGCCGGTTTATAGGCTGCACCAACTATCCTGGATGCTCGTATACCCGCAACCTGAATGACGATGGCGGCGCTACCGATGAACCCGAAATTGTAGAAGGCCGAGTCTGCCCTAAATGCGAATCGCCTTTGGTCATCAAAGCCGGACGCTACGGCAAATTTATCGGCTGCAGCGGCTATCCCAAATGCAAACATATCGAGCCTTTGGAAAAGCCTATGGACACTGGCGTTGAGTGCCCGCAATGCAAAAAAGGCAACATCCTCAAACGCAAATCGCGGAATAGTAAAATATTCTATTCCTGCTCGGAATACCCAAAATGTGATTACGCATTGTGGAACGCGCCGATAAAGGAAAGTTGCCCGGAATGTGACTGGCCTATCTTGACCGTTAAAGAAACAAAAAGACGCGGCGTGGAAAAGGTTTGTCCGCAAAAAGACTGCAAATACGCAACCCCGTATGAAGGCGATCCTGCTGATGTCCTGGGGCCCAAAGAACCTGGAGCCTTGTAGGAGCGAATTTATTCGCCTTACCTAGTTCCCACGAGCGGCGTGGGAACGAGAAAACAAAAAATGCCTTATCACTCCTCTTTCAAAATAAGAAATGCCATCCGCCATATCAAAGCCGGAGCAGTGATTGCGTACCCCACAGAAGCAGTCTACGGCCTAGGTTGCGACCCGCTCAACAAAGTCGCTGTCATGTCCCTGCTCGACATCAAACAGCGCCCGATAGAAAAAGGCCTGATTCTTATCGCCTCATCGCTGGAACAACTACGCCCCTACCTCGTTTTGGATCAAACCATCATTGACCGCATAACGCCCACCTGGCCGGGACCTGTCACCTGGGTTATTCCAGCCCAACCCTGGGTTCCAAAATGGCTGACCGGCGAACATGACTCACTGGCGGTCAGAGTGACCAACCACCCAATAGCCCGCGATTTAAGCGCCCAATTCGGCAGCCCGCTGGTATCCACCAGCGCCAACCCCAGCACCCGGCCCGCCATTAGAGAATCAAGAAAACTACACAAAACCTTTGCTGATTCGGATATTTTTATCGTTGCTGGCGAAGTCGGCAATCTTGAACAGGAAACCGCCATCTATGATGTGGTGACAGGGAAGCAGTTGCGTTGAATTCCGTGGATTATAGAGTGGGTTTGCCGTTTGATCGCAACCTATAATTCGGCCAAATCCATTAGCCTAACCCCGGCAAACTCCTTGTCCGCCACAAGCGCACTGCATACGCCAACGCTTAAATCCACATCCAGCACACGCCATGCTGAGGCCTGTCCATAACCAGGGGGAATCCTTAAAAACTCTGCCGGGTTTTCAGGATTAATAACGCACTGATTCAGCCCCAGACCGATGCCCCGCCCTGTTGCCTTCACGAAGGCTTCTTTGCGCGTCCAGAAACGATAAAACTCCGGTATTTTTTGGTGTTCCGGCAATTTGCGCCAGTAGACGACTTCTTCTTCGGCAAAGCATTTATCAGCCAGTCCAGTCAGGTTAGCTCTCGGTTTGCAAATCTCTACATCGACGCCCAACTGACAGCGCCAGCCCACAGCAATGACCATCACGCTTGCTGAGTGGGAGAGGTTGAATGCCAGCTGCGGGTTATCGGCAAGATAAGGTTTGCCATGCTCGGCTTTGTGTATCCTTATCTTTTCCGGCGGCTCATTAAGGATTTTGGCTAATACGTTTCTTAGCCGTCCATGCACGTCCACATAACGTTTGCGCAGCACGTCATTTTTCATTCTCAAGGCATGAGTTTGCTCTGATGCATCAAGAACTCGCCAGTAGCTTTGATAATAAGCGTCCTCGCCGGCAATATCGCCATGCCATATCTGGATTGTGTCAGTATTCAATTCATCATCCTGAGGATTCTCGCGATTTTAACGCCCGACAGCAGCCCGGCCTTCCCCGCGGCGGTCGCTGGCAGCAGATAATTGATGCGCCGCTTTGTTCCACTCCACGGCATGCATATCGCCATAGTTGTAACGCGCTTCTTTCATCTGGTGCCCCATTGCAGTGAGGCCGGTGATTTCAATTGCCGTCATTGCAGCTTTTTCATATTCAATCACATCGGGGATAAACTGATGATGGAAACGCGGCACCTGCACCCATGACTCAGGCCCGTTGCCTTTGGCAAAATCTAGTGCAGCCAAAAGCACCATCGAAATAATGCGGCTACCGCCGGGCGTTCCCACCACTGCAACGTTGTTGCCGTCATCAAGAAAAGTGGGTGCCATGCTGGACAGCATGCGCTTGCCCGGCGCTATGGCATTGGCGACACCGCCGACCAGCCCATAACCATTCATGGCTCCGGGCTGACTGACAAAATCATCCATCTCATCATTCAGCAACACGCCTGTTCCGGCGGGGACAACACCGGCGCCAAAAGGAAAATTAATGCTTAGCGTTGCAGCAACCCGGTTGCCTTCATCGTCAATAATTGAAAAATGCGTGGTATTGATGCCTTCGGGTTGTTTCTGTATGTCTCCTGACAACATGGTACTGGCTAACGCCTTATCGGGCCGGATACTGCTGCGCAATCCGGCGGCATAATCTTCATTCAAAAGCCGTTTAACCGGTATATCGATAAAGTCTGCATCGCCCAAATACAAAGCCCTGTCGTGATAAGCCCGGCGCATAGCCTCGGCTATAAGATGTTTGCGGGTTGTCTCATCAATGCTCTTCAAATCGTAACCTGACAGAACATTCAACGCCTCAATCAACACGATGCCGCCTGATGATGAAGGTGCGGCGCTGGTGATTTTTATGCCGTGATAATTGCCTTTTACAGGCTCCCGCTCGACAACTTGATAGGATGCCAAATCCTGTTTTGACCAGATGCCCCCGGCCTTGTTAACGCCAGCCACCAGTTTCTCTGCTACATCGCCGCTATAAAAGCCATCATGCCCTGATTCAGCCAATTCCTTTAAGGTATTGGCCAGATCTGGCTGTCTCAGTATCGAATAGGCTTTGGGCACATTACCGTCAGTCAGAAAAATTTTTGCCGCCTGTGGGTCTTTTTTTATGACGTCGGCTCTGAATTTGAGCAGTTTCCGGTATCTCTCGCCGATAGCGAAACCAGTCTGTGCGGCCCTGATCGCGGGTCGCAGGCTTTCAGCCAATGGCAAACGTCCGTATTTTTCTGACAGATGCACCAGCGCCGCAGGCATTCCAGGGATGGCAGCCGCTTTGGCACCGTCGATAGATAAGCGAGGGATCACCTTGCCTGTTTTATCCAAATACATATCCTTGTGCGCCGCCAAAGGCGCTTTCTCACGACCATCAATCATCGTTTCAAAACCGTCTTTTTCTCTGTGCAGCAACCAGTAACCGCCACCACCCAACCCTGAACCGGAGGGTTCAACGACCGCCAGTGTTGCGCTGACAGCCACAGCCGCATCAAACACATTGCCGCCTTTATTCAGGATCTCAAAACCAGCCTCAGTTGCTAAAGGATGCGCGCTGGCAATAGCGGCCTTGTGCCCGTCTGCGTAAACCTGCACACCCCAAAAAACAGCAACTAACATAATTGCCGCGCAACTTTTCTTTAACATCTTTTCTCCTGACCGGTTTTAAACTGATTAATGGTTCGATTTGTCTTTTTATTAAACCACAGAGCAACCCAGAGGACACAGTGATAATAGCAAGGATACGTAGTTTCACCATGTTGTGCATCGCTTGTTATGTGTGCTATAACCAAAACAACCAATGAAGTCTCCGCATCTTTGATGCCATAAGAGGCTCTTCGGTTATTCTGAACATTAACTAACCATTAAGGACATACTGCTATGAAACTAAAATATATCGCCACATTAATTGGTGCACTCGCTCTTGGTCTAAGCACACAGTCTAATGCTACAGAACATCATACGGCGCAAGCACTGGAACACTCAGCGATGGCCGCAGCGCATGGTCAAGATGGTCATGCAGACCAACTGCTCAAGCACGCA
>JBAZTN010000191.1:0-6066 GCA_041661895.1 Methylobacter sp.
AACAGCCATTCGCCCAGTTGGATTTTTTTATCGACGGGCAACCGTTCCAATACTGCTGCCAGCCGCACCATATCATCATAACCGCGAGTTTTGATCTGTTTGGCAACCCCGGGCTGTCTTGCGGCCGCAGGATTTAGGAATTTTGCAATGTCGGCAAAAATCTGTTCCTGAGCGGCCGCACTCAGACCGCCCGCAACTCGTCGCCACAGCGTCCACCATTCCGTCCAGTTTTGGGTTTCGTTAACAAACTGTATATCTTGCGGATAGCTTTTCCAAAGCTGATCGACGCGCCAGTCATCCAGCGGATAACCAAAACCGGGACGCAAGCAAAAGCCGGTCAGGCTCAACCAGACTCTTTCGTGATTCTCTGATCGACGACGGTATTTCGCTCCCTCCAACAGCGTGCCAAACATGGCTCTTAGCAATGGTGTTTCCCATTCGCTACGCGCAGCACCGGTGAGTTTTTCAAGATCGGCGCGCAGATTTTTGACCGCTTTAGGATCAACCTGTTTGGATTTGGAACCAAAGACGGCCTGTATCTGTTCGGCGATTTTGTCAAAGTTGTCTGGCAAGGCGGAATCAGTTTGCAGGCCTGCCGTAGCTTTCTTCCTGATTTGAAACTCAACATCCCAGCGCTGATTGCTGTCCTCAACTGAAACGCATTGAATTTTAAGCGTACCTACTTCGGTCTGCGTCGCCGCCAGCTCGACGAGAACCTCGGCATTCGACTTGCCGTCATCGCCTTCAAATGCCACAACCAGCGGCGGCAAAGAATGAAACAAATCGGTAATTTCAGACACATCGCCAGGCTTGAATTCGCTATCACCAGACAATGAAACCAGATGAAACCTCACCGGCATACCTAAACGCAAGACAAAACGTCGGTCTTTCAAGAAGACTTCATCGCCTTCCTCACTGCCTTTGGGCAAGATGCAGATGCCTTGCTGTTTGTCAGGATTGTCGGTATCGACCAGCAGGAAATAACTGCGCGCCGAGCCGCCGCCGATCTTGAGTTTCTTGTCGCGTCGAGCGATGGCGTAGCTGACTGCACCGAAAGCGACGGAAAGCTCCGGATGATTATTCTCAAGCAATACCGGCGGTTTGGAACGCCAGGAATGGATTAAATCAATGGCTCTCTGGGTAATCTGCTGGCTTCGGAATACGCCCCCGTTCAGCAGCAGCGCATCAGGCACTGAGCCCTCCCCCTTTATCGCCATGGATGGTGTGTATGCCGCAGGCCTGCCGGGAGCAGGCGCGGCGAAGGCCTCACCGGATGCGGCACTATGCAGCTTTAAAAACGCAGCGATATGTTTACTGATCGCAGGTTCTGCAGCATACGGCAAGCCGAACTCGACCACGCCGCTACGTTTTCTGTCAGGCAATTCATCAAGTCCTGACAGGGGGAAAAAACCATCCAGTGCAACTTTTCTGACTTCGTCCTTAGAAAGCGAAACAGAGCGCGTGCTGCCGATCAGTTTGGAGCCACCACCCAGCAAGGTGACGCTGATTTGCTCTGGCGCATCTTCAGCCAGCAACCGTTCCTTTGCAATTCGGCATTGCTCAATCAGCTGCGACAAATCCGCTGCTGACAGGCGTTTTTCACTGCTACAACCATTATTGCTCAAGCGGCTTTCTGCCAGATGAGCCAGCGCCAGATCGATATTATCGCCGCCCAGCATTAAATGATCGCCGACACCGATGCGGGTTAATTTAGGCTCGTGCTCGCCCTGCTCTACTTTAATCAGCGTTAAATCGGTTGTGCCGCCGCCGACATCACAAACCAGCAGCAAATGCACATTGGCCAGCGCCTGTTTGATATTGCCGGAATTACGCCTTAACCAGTCGTAACAAACCGCCTGTGGTTCTTCCAGCAGCCGGACATTATGCAGCCCTGCAAGCCGCGCCGCCTCCAGCGTAAGGGATCGCGCCGCCTCATCAAACGAGGCAGGCACAGTAATCACAATATCCTGTTTTTCCAGCGGCGCATCAGGAAACTTATATCCCCAGACCGTACGAATATGAGACAGATAACTGGCGCTGGCAGCTATAGGCGAAACCTTGCTGACATCATCACTACTACCCCACGGCAGAATTTCAGCGCTATGGTCAACCGAAGGATGCGACAGCCAGCTTTTGGCGCTGGTAACAAACCGTCCCTTGGTTTTAGCGCCCAATATGCGGGCGGCTTCACCAATGACGGCGGTTTCACCAACTGGTGAAAAAGTGATATCAGCTTCTGATAACTCTCCGGTCGCAGGATGATAACGGACAGAGGGCAACAGCGGCCTTGCGGCAACCTGACCGGGAGCAATCAGCTGCTCGACCAGGAAGATTTGTATTTCCTGTTGTGTATTATCGGCTTGGGCATAGGCGACAACTGTATGCGTTGTGCCCAAGTCTATGCCGACTAGATAACGTGGAGGATTATTTTGCACGATGATATTTTATTGTTTGTGTATTTATTGCACCGCGTAGGATACGAGTAAACGAAGGTTATCAGCTTATTCAGGTGGGCAGAAGAACCTGCCCACCCTATTATTTACTGCTCGTCCCCTGCCCGAACATCAAACTCGATCTTCCAGCGACTGTTATCCTTCTGGGAAACTGCTTGCAGTTCTAGCGTACCGACTTCGGTTACGGCTGCACACAGATGCACAGGCACGACTTCACCGGGCTTACGACCTTCTTCCGGCAAAGTGATTTCAATCTCATCCAGTTCGTCGAGTTCCTGGTCGGTCCAGTAATCCAGACGGGTGCCGACTTTATCTTCGCGCCGGATATTGGACGCGAAAAAGCGAAAACGCACCGGCTCACCGATAACCAGACCGAATTCATCATCCGGCAATTCCTGCTGCGTGCCTTCTTCCATGCCAAACGGGGCAATACACAAGGCCTGAATTTCCGGCGTCAAGCCTGGCACTGCGGGCATCGCGCTTTCTATGCCGACATAATAGGAGGCCGCTGTGCCGCCCTTAATACGCACGCCTTTGCCTTTGCGCACGAAACCGTAGTAAGCAGCGCCTCGGGCAACCGCCAGATCAAGATCGGCACCTGCCAGCAGCCTGGCTTCGGGAGCCTGCTCAGCTTTCAGCCATGAATTTAAAACCTCCATTAAGCGGTCAGCCAACGCATTGGCTTTTAATACGCCACCATTGAACAGGACGGCAGTGGGATGCAAGAAGGTCGCGTGTTCCGGCAGATTGATATCTTTAAGCTCATCCGTAGCACTTTGCTGTTTGGCCAGAAAAGCCGCCAGATGACGGGTAATGCCCGCATCCTGGGCATAAGGCAAACCAGCGGTTCTTAAGCCGGTACGGGGACGGCTTACCGGTTTGTCACTGGCTGCCACTTTAGGCAAAAAGCCTTCAACCAATACTCTGTTGACTTCTTCACGGGTTAATTCAGTACGCAAAGCGCCGCCAATTAAGGACGAACCACGGTTTGGGACCACCAAGGGAATATTATCAATCTCAGAATTGTTGAATATTTTTTCCTTGGCATCGCGGCAGCTATGGGTCAAAGCCTGAATCTGCCAAGGTTCCAGACGTTTACCCTCTTTTTCCAGCTTGGCTTTGACGGTGTAAGCCAATGCCAGATCCATATTGTCGCCGCCCAGCAAAATATGATCGCCGACAGCAACGCGGGTGAGTTCGAGATTACCGTCTTTTTCGGTAACCGCAATCAATGATAAGTCGGTGGTCCCGCCGCCGACATCAATCACCAGAATAATATCACCCACTTCGACGTGTTTACGCCAGTCGCCGTGGCTTTTTTCTATCCAGCTGTATAACGCGGCCTGAGGCTCTTCCAAAAGAATGGCCTGGCCAAGCCCGACGGCGCGAGCCGCTTCAACGGTCAGTTCCCGTGCTGCCGGATCAAATGACGCAGGCACGGTAATGACGACATCCTGTCGCTCCAGCGGCGCATCGGGGTGCTGGTTTTGCCAGGCGTCACGCAGATGCTGCAGATAAGCGGTCGTTGCCTGAAATGGCGAAACGCGCTCCACTTCGTCAGGAGCCTCGGCAGGCAGTATCGGTGATTTGCAATCCACTCCGGCATGGCATAACCAGCTTTTAGCACTAGCCACCAGCCGTATCGGTGTTTTGCTGCCCAGATTGCGGGCAATTTCGCCGACCAGATAATCCGGTTTTGCAGTCCAGGGTAAAGAAGTAGAACCTTCCGCCAGTTCTGCTGAGTGAGCCTGATAGAGAAATGACGGCAGTTGCGCTTTGTCTTCAACCGCTCCGGGCGAAGTCAGTTGCGGTATCTCCATCACTTGCTGAGTAAATTCCTCATCGTCGATTTTGCTGAGATCGGCAAAGGACAGAACACAATGCGTCGTGCCTAAGTCAATACCGACTGAAAAACGCTTCTGTTCATTGCTTGCGCCCTGAACAGCATTTGATTTCGCCGCCTCCGGTTGTTCATGAATGAATTGCTCACTCATAATTCAACCTCTGCCGCTGCAATAATGGCTGCATTATGCCCTTGCGTCAGTTTAGGCAGTCTGATGTTAGTAACCTGCCAGCCCTTATGTACCAGTGTGCCGGTAAAAGGCGCTGCACCGACGATATTGCCGGTCAGGCGGACTGCGCTGGCGTCAAAGCCATCGGCCAAGGTGATTTTGCTGCCTTCCTGCTCACTGCGAACGGGGGCTAAGCTAAAATGCTCATTAATCGCCTTATTACAACCTTCATGAACGACACGGGCAGCAACACCAATATCGGCATCGCTGTAAGCAGTAATATCTTCTTTAATAAAATCGATAAAGCGCGCTTCTTGTTGCAACAAGCCCAGTAATTGCAATGCGGCATCCGGAGTTGCTTCCTTTAATACAACCGGTTCCGGTGCGGGCGCATGAACAATTTTTTCAACTTCAACGATTTTCTCGACGACTTTCACTACAGGTTCCGGGATCTGCACGGCTTGCTGAATGGCCGGTTTTTTCTTGCACATGGCCCGGCCAATCAACAACACAATCAGGATCAGCAACAACAGTGCCGCAGTACCTGCCAGACAGACATGCCATAAATCGAATGTGGTGGGTTTCAGCGTTAAATCAATTGTATAGACAGTATTCATCAAATCGATTGTATAGATAGTATTCATCTTTTTGTTCTTTTTATTGACCAGATTTACGAGCAGCTTCGTTAAACATCATGCCCTGCAATGCATTACGCGTGGTTTGCATGCGCGTCTGTCTCAAATGACGGTCAGCAATAATCGCTGGTACATTTTCAGCCAAATAAACTTCGCGCATCTTGGATAAAACCGTTTCACATTGCTTTATGATTTCCTCTGTTGCCCGGCGACTTTCCTGTTCCTGATAAACAGGTTTTTGCATTTCATCGGCAATACATTTCTTGTATTGATATTTGGCCTCCTGAATTTTCTTAATCGTGGCATCAGAAAGGGTTGTGTTTTGCCATTCATTTTTCGCATCATCGGCAAAAGCTGTAACTGCCGACAACAAAAGTGTTAAGAAAAAAAACTTTTTCATGGTATTCCCCGGTATTATTAATGGAACTGTCAGCATTTGATTTTACGCGAACTGGCTCAAAAAAAGTAACATTTCACCGCTTGTTTCTTAAAGAATCGTCAATCACAAGTTCAACGTACACCAGTTAGAGTTTATTCTCCGGTATAATAGTCAGCTTAACTTTTAAGAACTTACAGCTTTTATGTACAAATATGATGGTCGGGTTATCCACCAAAGTCATGATGATGACGGTATTTTAGAAATCGTCGAGCACGAGGGGGTCAGGTCGTTACATTTTGGCTCGTATTCCCGGCAGAGCAGTATGCTGTTGGCCGACCCGGACAAACTTCAACTGGATTATGTGCGGGCAATGACCAGCTGGCTGTTATTCAAGCCGACATTAGACGACGAGGTTCTGATTATTGGTTTGGGCGGCGGCTCATTAACCAAGCATTTATTACATCATTTCCCGGAATGCCGTTTAAGAGTCATAGAATACAGGGAAAGCGTGGTTAAAATCGCACGCAGCCACTTTGGCTTGCCTCTGGACCCCCGCCTGAAGATTATAATCGACGACGGCGGAAAAT
>JBAZTN010000192.1:0-5971 GCA_041661895.1 Methylobacter sp.
TCGGCAAGCTCAAGCACTACCGCAGAATTGCCACACGTTATGA
Organism: Methylobacter sp.; assembly: GCA_041661895.1. GTDB lineage: Bacteria > Pseudomonadota > Gammaproteobacteria > Methylococcales > Methylomonadaceae > Methylobacter_A. Next base: position 44 of record JBAZTN010000192.1, read on the forward strand.
GAAAAAAGCCATTAATTACATGGGGATGCTGTCGTTTGCCTCGGTACTTTTATGGTTGAGATGAAACGTCAACAGAGCCTAGGACTAAAATACAATCGGTATGAACATAGGAACATGCAATGAAAGTATTGGCTGTATACAGTATAAAAGGCGGCGTTGGCAAAACCTCAAGCGCGGTCAATCTGGCGTTTAACGCCGCACGAAACGGTTACCGCACGTTAGTATGGGATCTCGACCCACAGGGAGCCAGCAGTTATTACTTCCGCGTTAAACCCAAGATTAAAGGTGGCAGTAAAGATTTAATCGCCGGAAAACGCGAACTGGACGGCCTGATTAAAGGCACTGATTTTGAAAACCTGGATTTATTACCGGCAGATTTCTCATTCAGAAATCTCGATCTGGTTCTGGATGCCAAGAAAAACCCCACCCGGCAACTTAAAAAACTTCTGAAGCCCTTGGCAGAAGAATACGATTTTATTTTTCTGGATTGCCCGCCTAATATTTCCTTATTGTCCGAAGCCGTTTTTGAAGCCTCTGATATTTTATTGTCGCCGATTATTCCTACCACGCTGTCTTTAAGAACGCTCGATCAACTAAAAAAATTCATTGAAGATAACAGCCTGAAAAATCTGGTGCTAATTCCGTTTTTCTCCATGGCCGACCGGCGAAAAAAAATGCACCGGGAAATCATGGATAATCTGGTCGAAAATCACCCCGAAATTCTAACTACTGCCATTCCTTATGCCAGTGATATTGAACGCATGGGACTGGAACGCATGCCACTGGGCGGCTATATCAATAAAAGCAGATCCACTAAAGCTTACAATGAACTGTGGCAGGAAATTCTGATTCGCACTGCTACTAGGATTCAATAAATTGACCAAACGTCAACACCCGACCAAAGCTGTCGTTCATTACCCTGCTAACAGACTGTTGCTTTATACTCAACCAATTAAAACAATCAATTTAATGGATTTATATTGAACCCCAACTTTTCCGTCAAGCCCAATAACTTCAGTTCCCTGATGCTATTTTGCTTAAGCCTGACTAATTATGGACTGATGTATTGGGCGAATATTTTTCTGGCCCGGCATCTGGCTATCGACGCTTTCGCTGACTTCAGCGTAGCAATTTCCATTGTCACATTGCTATCGACACTGGCAACATTAGGGCTGGAAAAATACGCTCTGCGACTGGTATCCCTCTATATCGAGCGCGAAAATTGGCCGCGTCTGCGCGGCTTCTGGCTGTTTTCGTTACGCGCCATCGTCCTTTTCAGCATATTGCTACTGGGTGTGCTCAGCTTGGGCCTGGAAACTTTTTTAGTCTTACGCAATGCCGATTTTCATATTGCGATTGTGATTTACTCCGGCTTCCTACCCGTAATTGCGCTTTGCCTGTTTTTGGTTGAAATAATTACCGTCTACGGCATGCAGATTCTGGCTTTTGCTTTATATCGCTTTTTTCTGCCTGCGGTTTTTTTGCTGTTGATTACCGGTTTGCACAATTTTCAGCTCGAACTGACGGCTGTTTCTGCTGTGCTATGTTTTGGCTCGGCCTGGTGTTTGACGCTGATGCTGATGCTAATCGCGGTGCGAGCTGCCAGTCCAGGAGAGATCAGCCAGGTAGAAGCCAACTCAACAGGTCGACGCTGGTGGCTGATAAATTCACTGCCGTTGTTGATAAGCAGTTTGATGATGACAGTGCTCACCAGCGCCGGCATTATCATCCTGGAAATATTACACCCCTCGCAAGCGGTGGTCGGAACTTACGCTGTTGCCATGAAAACATCGGCCTTGATTTCGTTGATCGGCACTTCCACCAATCGTTATTATCTGCCGATGCTGGTGGTTTTGCTGGAACGCCGAGACCAGCGCGGCACAAAAGCGTTACTCCGTAAACGCATGTGCTTGATCGCGGGCTTTATCGCGATTTTTCTGAGCATTACCGGCGTTTGGGGGCAAGAAATACTCAACCTGTTTGGTTCCAATTTTTCCCAAGGTTATCAAGCGTTATGTATCAGCGCGGCCGGAGCCGCTTTTAGTACCCTGTTTTCCGACTCGCCATATTACCTACAATTTATGGGGCGTAACCGTCTGGTCGTCAGTTTAATGTCATTTGCTGCGATTAGCATGATAGGCTTGAGCTATACTTTGGGCCCCCACTACGGCGCAACCGGCGTTGCCATTGCTTACGCCGTCCCGACCATGCTGCTATTTATCAGCCTGAAATGGTTGGCCAATCGGCATATGCACAAGCTGTTTGCCATCGATGCCCCACCAACATCGCAGGGCATAGAATAATAATATTACTCTCGAGCATTGCCATGTTGCACGTGGCTTTATCAACCCTTTTTTGGGAAGGAAGTTGTGTCGTATCTATTCGTTAGGAGTGCAAACCTTGAACAAATCAGAACTCATAAGCCTTTTTGAAACAAATTTCGATGCTATACGAGACAAGTTCGTGATTATTGATTTTCCAGTTTCAGAGGCATAACACGGGTTGGCGTAGCTTTGACAATGCACGCAAAAGAGCCCTTCAGCATATTTCACCCAATACCGGTGGCGTTATATCGACGTTGGATTCTGACCCTGATGTACGACTCATATTTTTAAGCGGCAAAAATCCTGAAGGACACTTTTGGATTGCTGCATTAGAAATACTGTTTGAGTTATTCGCTTCTCCAGAAGTCAAAGCCAGAAGATTGGGTTAATATTAATTTCCAACTCCGCACCATTAGGCAGTTCGTAGGATACAGTAAACTCAGTGAACTTCGTCAATCGAAAAACGTGAACCGTGCATTTCGTTCTTCGACAATTGCGCTGAAATGAATCTGACAGAATAAAACCAAAATGCTCGGCAGTGATTGCGGTTAATATCAGCACTTTACTTTATTAATTTACTAATTTATTGCTGAATAATCATTGATTATTCTGTTGTTTTTAAACAAAAAAACATACAAAGCAGTCAAAATTCACCTGTTTGCTTAACTATATGAGAGACCAATTAGTAAGCGCCTCACTAGTGCCTAAAGTAACCATAAATAGGTTGTTGCAGACTAGCCACTGGCTATTGGAACACTGAACAAAGCACCTAAAAGCCCTACTGAACTAATAATTAAATCACTTGTTTTGCTTATTTAACGGGAGGATTATCACACTCAACTCAATCAAATATTAGGTGACTAATCATGAAAATTATAAAGATAATGATCCTATTAGTTTCTCTTTTTGCGATAGCTGGTGCTGCATTTTTCCAACTTTTTGTTTTACTAACAAATATGCTATTTGCTCAGCACGAACATCATCGGCACACATCGTGGCTTGGTTAAGATGCGTAGATTGGGTTAACGACTTTATCGTTAACCCAATATCGAAGCCTAAAAAAGTCGGGTTACCAGGCAGTCCACGAAGCTATTCTACAGTAACCGATTTTGCCAGGTTCCTGGGCTGATCAACATCAGTGCCTTTTAAAATAGCGACATGATAGGCCAATAACTGCAAGGGAATGGTATACACAATTGGCGCAACTTCATTTTCGACTTGCGGTATTTTTACTATCTGTACATTTTCGTCATTTGCCGAGACTAATGTCTCATCCATAAAGACTATCAGCTGCCCGCCCCGGGCACTCACTTCCTGTATATTCGATTTCAGTTTTTCCAGCAGATTGTTGTTCGGCGCTATAGTAACAACCGGCATGTCTGCATCTATTAATGCCAGAGGACCGTGTTTTAACTCTCCTGCCGGATAAGCCTCTGCATGAATATAGGATATCTCTTTTAATTTTAACGCACCTTCCATGGCTACCGGATAATGCGTTCCTCTACCTAGAAATAAGGCATGCTGTTTTTCTGCAAATTGCTCAGCCAATACCTTAATCTCATCATCCAGCTGTAATACTTTCTCTATTTGTCCCGGCAGACTGAATAATTCCGAGGTTATTTTTTGCTCTAATTTTTCGGTCAGGTGAAATCGCCTTCCGACAGCAATAACTAACAGCATCAATGTGGCTAGCTGGGTAGTGAATGCCTTGGTTGATGCTACACCAATTTCCGGCCCTGCCCGTGTCATTAATATCAGATCGGATTCTCTGACTAACGAACTTTCCGGCACATTGCAAATTGCCAAAGAATATTTAGCACCCAGCTTCTTAGCCTCTTGTAGCGCTGCAAGCGTATCTGCTGTTTCCCCGGATTGGGAGATGGTTACAATCAAGGTATCCGCAGCTAATACCGGGCTTCTGTATCTGAATTCACTGGCTACTTCGATATTGCAAGGGACACCTGCCAGTTTTTCAAACCAGTATCGAGCCACTAAACCTGCATGGTAGCTGGTACCGCAAGCTAAGATTTGGATAGCTTTTATATTATCGAAAATTTCGGCTGCATTGTGCCCAAATGAGCTTTCCTGCAATCGGTTATTAATAAACCTTCCTTCCAGAACCTGTGAAATAGCGAAAGGTTGTTCATAGATTTCTTTCAGCATGTAATGGCGATAGTTGCCTTTATCGACTGAGTCAGCTTTTAGCAGACTTTCTTTTATCGGACGGGTAACGACCTGATCATTCGCATCATAAATAACCAGCCCATCTAAGGTTATCTTGGCTATGTCACCGTCTTCCAGAAAGATAAATCGTTGCGTAACTGGTAGCAATGCAGCAACATCTGACGCGATAAAATATTCGCCTATGCCAACGCCGATAACTAACGGACTGCCTTTTCTGCATGCCACCAGGGTATCAGGATCTTCAATGCTCATTACGCCTAATGCATAGGCGCCATCGAGGTTTTTGACGGTCTGTTTGACTGCATTCAATAAGCCGTCCGTAGAGTCGAGTGCGTGATAAATTTCATGCACGATAACCTCGGTATCCGTTTGCGAATCAAACTCGTAGCCATTCTTTATCTGTATATTTCTTAATTGTTCATGGTTTTCAATAATCCCGTTATGGACTACAGCTACCTTATTCCGACAAATATGCGGATGTGCATTCTCTATACTGGGTTTACCATGGGTAGCCCATCTTGTATGCGCTATGCCAATATTGCCCGAAATAGGATCAGTCTCCAGCAATGCTTCGAGACCATTTACTTTTCCCAACTCTCTTTTCCGGTATATTTTCTGGTCGTTTATTACCGCCAATCCTGCCGAGTCATAACCGCGATATTCCAGACGTTTTAAACCCTCCAATAAAATTGGCACTACATTTCGCTGAGCTACTCCACCAACTATTCCACACATATTATTTTTCCTGTTTAACGGGTCTTTGCCATCCTGAAAGAGAAATCTGTTTTGCCCTGCCTAAGGTCAATTGATTCTCAGGGCTATCTTTGGTGATTGTTGATCCGGCACCTATCGTAGCATTTTTCCCAATGGTTACCGGGGCGACCAACTGGCTATTTGAGCCAATAAAAGCGCCGTCTTCAATGGTCGTTCTAAACTTGTTAACCCCATCATAATTGCAGGTAATGGTGCCGGCTCCGATATTAACTTTACTGCCTACGGTGGCATCACCAATATAACTTAAATGATTTATTTTGCTGCCTGCCGCTACCGTTGATTTCTTGATTTCTACAAAATTGCCGATATGAACATCATTGGCTAGGACACTGTCCGGCCTAAGTCTGGCATAAGGCCCTATTCTGCTACCTTGCCCTACCACTGCATCTTCTATTATGCAGTTCGCCAATATTTCCACATGATCGCCAATGATAGAATTTTTTATCTGGGTATTTGCTCCTATTTTAACATTGCTGCCGATGCTGTTTTTTCCCTCCAGAATCACGTTGATATCAATCTCAATATCCTGGCCCAGACTTTCTACTGAACCTCTAAGATCAAAGCGCATCGGGTCTTTTAAAGTTACGCCCTGCGCCATCAGTATATTGGCTTGCTCTTGTTGATAGACCCGTTCCAAATGACTGAG
>JBAZTN010000193.1:0-5971 GCA_041661895.1 Methylobacter sp.
GTATTGTCTCAGCGCAGCCAATTGTTCGCCGCCAGCATTAAAGAAAACCTGTTGATTGCCAAACCGAACGCCACAGCAACAGAGCTGGATGTTGCCATTAAAGCCGCAGGGTTGGAAAATTTTATCGGTTATTTGCCGGAAGGTCTCGATACCTGGGTAGGCGAAAGCGGCGTGAAAGTGTCAGGAGGGGAAGCGCGGCGTATCGCCTTGGCTCGGCTTTATCTTAAAAATGCGCCGGTATTGATTCTGGATGAACCCACTGAAGGTTTGGACCGTGATACGGAGCGGGATGTATTCAAAGCGCTCGCGGATTTTGCCAGGGATAAAACCGTGGTCATGGTGACTCATCGTGAGGCCGGATTGGGCTTGGTCGATGTTGTCTATGGCATGGAGCGGGGAGTTTTGCGGGAGTTGTACAAATAAATCGAAACAGACTTCTATTTTTCGTCTTTAAGCTCATTGTCTTCCGGGCAACCGTAATGTTTCGCCGTGTATGATAATGCCAATATAGAAACACTGAGTATGGCAATGGCGACTGTGATGCTAAGCAATAAATAAAGATGGAAACTATCGGCTACTTTCTGTACATCAATGACTAAATGACGCGATAACGCAGTGATGGCGATATAAATCAGAAACTGTACCGGCAGTCGACGCGTTTTAAAATAAGTACCGACCATCGCGCCTAATTCAAGATAGATGAATAACAGCAGTATCTCTTCCAAACGGGCGTGTCCTGATTTCATCATCTCAATATAATCATGAACCGCTGACCAGACTATCGTGGCGCCGATGCCAAATAATGCGAGGTAGTGAAAAGTATCGACCAGGATGTCGCCGATTTTATGAATTAAAATGGTTCTGTTGTGCATGGATAATCTTCCAATGGATTAACCTGAACCGGACGGGTTGTTGTAAACCCGTCCGCAGTGCTTGCTCTTACTGTTGCATCGTTAAAAGTCTGTGGTTATACGCCGCTTTTTGCCGTTGCAACTCTGATCAATTCATCCACTTCATCCGTTGTAGCAGCAGATTCTTCAGGGGGAGGGGAGTATTCGGCAACCCCTGTAGCTATTTCAACAACCATGCCGGGCGCTTTAACACGTTCCGAAATTCCATTTTTAATCTGTGTCGCGAGTCGCTCGGCTTTTTTCAGTGGCGAACCAGGCATAGCAATCAGAAAATCCTGTTCGCCCATTTTTGCCGCAATATCAACGCCCGCCCTGATGTCTTCTTTAAAGCAGTCGGCCACGCTGTGTAATATGGCGTCCATTTCAAAATCAGGTAAATTATTTTTGGCTTTAAAATCCTTCAAACTGATAAAAAGAATAGAAAAAGGAAAACCGTTGCGTTTAGAGTTATCAACCTTTTCCCTTAACCGCTCCAGCATCGTGGCTTTGGTCATTAACTGTGTTAACGGGTCTACTGAGATATGCTCCTTATCCCATGTTTCCTGAGCCTCCAGCCGAAGCACGTTGATAATGCCTAATGAGCAGGCCAGTAATAAACCAAGTATCCAGGTGAAATACCACATAGCAATCTCCTAATAAGCCGTATGATCGTTCTGATGAATGTGTTTCAGCGTTATTTTGCCTCGCAACACACGGAACACCCAAGTGGTGTAAGCAACTACGATAGGTAAAAAAATCACTGTCACCCAGAACATGATGTTTAAGGTGGTATGGCTGGAACTGGCATCCCACACTGTCAAAGAACTGTTTAAAGCCGAACTTGATGGTATCAGGAAAGGGAACATCGACACGCCCGCAGTTAAAATAACCGAAGCCAAGGTTAATGAACTGGTTATAAATGCCAGGCCTGTGCGGTTAACTTTTGATAGTGCTATAGTCATGATTCCGGCAATAAACGCCAGTCCGGGAATAGCCCGCAAGACCGGATAATTAGCATAGTTATCCAGCCATAATCCCGGTTCTTTAGTAACTGTTTTTGCCAGCGGGTTGGAAGGCGCGTTAGGTAGTATTTCAGAGCTAATATGGTAACCGTCAATATTGGCAACCCACATACCCGCCAAAGCAAAAGTGACCAGAGCTATTACTGCAGAAACAGTGACCGCTGTTTTGCAACGCTGATTAATGTCGCCCTCGGTCCTAAGCTGTAAATATACTGCACCGTGCATAATCAGCATGCTTACGCTAAGCAGTCCCGCCGCCAAAGCGAAAGGGTTTAACAATGCCCAGAATGATCCCGTATAAAAAATACGCATATCGTTGTCGAAGTGGAATGGAACGCCTTGTAATAAATTGCCGAACGCCACGCCGAAAATCAACGCCGGTACAAATCCACCGACAAACAACGCAATATCCCAGTTGTTGCGCCAATTTTGGCTAGGCAGTTTGCTGCGGTAATCAAAGCCTATCGGCCTCATGAATAACGCAAACAAGGTCAGCAACAAGGCAAAATAAAACCCTGAAAATGCCACGGCATAGGCGAGAGGCCAGGCAGCAAACAGTGCGCCGCCAGCGGTTACAAACCAGACCTGATTGCCTTCCCAGGTAGCGCCTATTGAGTTAATAATTACGCGGCGTTCTGTATCATTTTTGCCTAAAAAGGGTAATAAGATTGCTACACCCAGGTCAAAGCCATCGGTAATAGCAAAGCCGATCAATAAAGCGCCTAATAAAGCCCACCAGATCAAGCGCATGGTTTCATAATCGAAAATCATAGTGATGCTCCTTCGGCGATTTCAAAATGGTAACGGCCTTTATGCAGGCTGCTGGGACCTAACTTGATAAACTTAAGCATCAAGAACATTTCTATGATCAAAAATACCGTATATAAACCGATATAGCCTGACAGACTCAGGTATATATCCAGTTCGGTTAAGGATGATGTGCTTAAGAATGTCGGTAATATCTCCGCAATAGTCCACGGCTGACGACCGAATTCGGCCACAAACCAACCCATTTCAGAGGCAATCCAGGGTAAAGGCATAATATAAAGACTTAAACGCAACAGCCAATCCTGTCTGCATTTACGAATTGAGCTGGCGATAACCGCAAAAATAAACACCACCAGCATAATAAAACCGCAAGCCACCATGATTCGGAAGGTCCAGAATAAAGGCACAACTCTGGGTATAGAATATTGCACCGCCTGTTCTATTTGTTGATCGGTCGCATCGATTACGTTTTCCGTATAACGTTTGAGCAATAGACCATAACCCAGGTCCTTCTTGTAGCGGTCAAACTCTACACGGATATTGGGATCTTTGCTGCCTGCTCTTAATTTTTGTAACAGTGAATAGGCCTTCATGCCGTCACGAACGCGTAAGCGATTTTTTTCCAGAATCTCCGATATACCGGTAATCGGCTCATCGATAGATCGTGTCCCAATCAAGCCCAATAACCAGGGAATTTTTACGGCATAACGTGTTTCCATGGCTTCCTGATCCGGTATGCCGACGGCCGTAAACGCGGCGGGTGGTTCCAGTGTGTGCCATTCGGCTTCAATAGCAGCCAGTTTGGTTTTTTGTACTTCGCCGGAGGTGTAGCCACTCTCATCACCCAAAACAATGACCGACAGAACCGCGGCCAAGCCAAATCCTGCGGCGATGGTATAAGAGCGCTGTGCAAAGGCTGAATCACGACCTTTCAACATGTAATAAGCACTGATTCCCAGCACGAAAACAGAGGCTGTGGTGTAACCTGCGGCAACGGTATGGACAAATTTAACCTGGGCGGCCGGGTTCAATAACAGATCAGCAAAGCTGGAAATTTCCATGCGCATGGTTTCGTAATTAAACTCCGCTCCGACCGGGTTTTGCATCCAACCGTTAGCGACCAGAATCCACAACGCGGATAGGTTGGTTCCTAACGCAACCAGCCAGGTGACCAGCAAATGCTGCCCTTTGCCTAACTTGTCCCAGCCGAAGAAAAACAGGCCGACAAAGGTGGATTCCAGAAAAAAAGCCATCAAGCCCTCGATGGCAAGCGGCGCACCGAAAATATCGCCGACATAATGCGAGAAATATGACCAGTTCATGCCGAATTGGAATTCCATGGTCAGACCGGTGGTAACGCCTAGCGCGAAATTGATGCCGAATAATTTCCCCCAGAACTGGGTCATATCCTTGTAAATTTCTTTGCCGGTCATGACATAGGTCGATTCCATGATCGCCAGTAAAAACGATAAACCCAATGTCAATGGAACAAACAGAAAATGATACATAGAGGTTGCTGCAAACTGCCAGCGAGATAAATCAACCACGGCTTCTGAAATCATAAATTTCTCCTATGGGTTGCAGCTCTGGGGGCCAGAACTTGAGATGAATGGCATTGAAAACAAAGTAGACCAATTCTAATTGCGATTAGAACAAATTACACTTTGAGAAACAACACAAACTTTGAGTTTGAATTATCCTAACAATTTGACTTGCATGCCAAAATAAAACCGTGTTACCGTATATTAGCGTTAACTAATATACAGGTTTACTGTTAAGTCTTTCGGTACTTGTCAGATCGGTTACGGTTTAATGACTTTTCTTTTTTATTACCTAGTAGATGTACTTATTCACTTTAATGAGATTTTAAATTAACCTTGACTAGTTAAAAGACACAAGGTACGTAATAACAATTCTTAATCAGGAGAATATCATGGCTCGTATAGTAATTTTAGGCGCAGGCATTGGCGGGGTTCCAATGGCTTATGAAATGAAGGAAACAGTAGGCAAAAATCATGATGTCATCGTGATTTCCGATAGTCCTACTTTTCATTTTGTCCCATCAAATCCCTGGGTTCCACCCAAATGGCGGACACCTGAAGAGTTGAAGATTGAATTAGCCCCGGTTTTTAAAAAGAAGGGCATAGAATTTATTCAAAAAGCCGCGTCGAAAGTCGATCCCGTCAATAATCAGGTTCAACTGGAAGATGGATCTGTCGTTGCTTACGACTTCCTGATTATTGCTACAGGGCCGCGTCTGGCCTTCGATGAAGTTCCCGGCTTAGGCCCTGAGGGTTATACCTCCTCAGTCTGTCATGTCGATCATGCCGAAGTTGCTGTAAAAGATTGGGAAAAATTCATGGAAAATCCCGGTCCGATTGTTATCGGCGCTGTACAGGGTGCCTCCTGTTATGGCCCCGCGTATGAATATTTAATGATTCTTGAAGCGGAATTACGCAAAAAGAAAATCCGCGATAAAGTGCCGATGACGTTTGTTACCGCAGAACCTTATATCGGCCATTTGGGTTTAGGCGGAGTAGGGGATACCAAAGGCTTGCTGGAAAGCGCGTTGCGCGACAAGACCATCAAATGGATCACCAATGCCAAGGTCGACAAAATTGAACCTGGCATGATGTATGTCACCGAGGTTGATGATGAAGGCAAGGACAAGAAAAAACATGAGCTGCCGTTCAAGCATTCAATGATGTTACCTGCCTTTACCGGCGTTGACGCGGTGCGTAATGTCGGTGTTGAAGGTCTGATTAACCCGCGCGGCTTTGTTCTGGTGGACGAGCATCAGCGCAATAAAACCTTTAAAAACATCTATTCCGTCGGCGTTTGCATTGCACTTCCACCCGTTGAAGCGACGCCGGTACCGGTTGGCGCGCCCAAAACCGGCTATATGATCGAATCGATGGTGACCGCCACCGCGCATAATATTGCCGATGAACTGGCTGGCAAAGAACCGACACACAGAGCGACGTTGAATGCCTTATGTCTGGCTGATTTTGGCGATTCCGGGGTGGCGTTTTTGGCCAAACCGCAAATTCCGCCGCGTAATGTAACCTGGTCAGCCGAAGGTAAATGGGTGCATCTGGCTAAAATCGCTTTCGAGAAATATTTTATGCGTAAAATCAGAAAAGGCATCAGTGAACCTTTTTATGAAAGGTTAATGCTCAAATTAATAGGTATAGTCCGGTTAAAAGGAAAGTAAGATGACAATTGATCGCGTAGTTTTAGCCGTTGCAGGCAGCTTTATTTTGATCAGCTTGTTGCTGGCGCATTATCATT
>JBAZTN010000194.1:0-5951 GCA_041661895.1 Methylobacter sp.
ACCACAACCGCAACCATTGACGGTGCTGTTATTACTGGTGCTGGAACATCTAATGTACTGACATTGCCTATTTCAGTAACGTCACATGTTCCTGTCGCTATTAATGCCACAGCAACCGCAACAGCCGCACAGGTTGCAGTCGGCTATATAACTTCAACATCAGCGGCGGCGACTACAATAACGCTTCCTACTGGCACGTTGTTGGGCGCGGCTTTGGGTGCTGTTCAAGGAACTGTTCATGACCTATATATCGACAATACAGCAGGAGCAAGCACTGTTACTATTGCGGTAGCTGTAAACGGTATCTTGTCTGCTTTGGCAGCAGCAGAAGCGGGTGGATCTGGTCTTTTAACTGTTCCAGCTGGTGTAACTGGTCAAGCTCGTTTTACCTTGATGTTCTCAAGCGCAACGGCTTATACTTTTACTCGTACAGCATAGTAGTTTTATTTCCTCCATTCGTGTAAAATATGGGTGGAGGATTTATTTATGATAGAAATAAAAGACGAAGATAATGACGAAGGCGTAGAGCATTATAATTTCGATGGATTAGGCCGTTTAATTCTTGATACTGTTCATGGGCGAGTCTGTATTGATATAAGAGGGCATGACGTTAATGCTTTCACTATCGACAAAGAATTTGGCCGAAAAGACTTTTTATTGATACCTAAAAAATAATATGGTCATATATCTAAAACACGCAGTACACGGAAATAAAATAGCCATATCAGAAGCGGAAGCTCAAGCTGATATAAAGAATGGCTGGCATGAGTACGACCAGAATAAAAAAGACGATGATGTAATTGTCAATCAACTAAAACAACGTGGAAGGCCGCGCAAATGATACCTAACTTTAAGGATATCGAGTCATGAGCACAGCAGGCGATAAAATAAATGAATCTTTGCGGCTTATCGGTATGTTGGCTGATGGTGAAACACCGTCATCAGAAATAGCCAACGCAGGATTGTCGGCCCTTAATCAGATGCTTGATTCATGGTCTACAGAAAGACTGTCTATATTCGCCACACAAGATCAGGTTCTTACATGGCCTGCAAGCTCAATATCACAAACATTAGGCCCTACTGGTACTCTTGTTGGTAACAGACCAATAGAGCTAGATGACTCGTCTTATTTCCGCGATCCTACTACAGGAATAAGCTACGGAATCAAATTCATTAATCAACAGCAATATGACGGTATTGCAGTCAAGACGGTTACATCGACTTATCCGCAAATCATGTTCGTTAATTATGAAATGCCGAACGTGTCACTATCAATTTATCCAGTCCCGACACGCGCCTTAGAATTTCACTTCGTCAGTGTAGCTGAATTAACACAATCCGCATTATTAACAACCGTTCTAGCTTTCCCTCCTGGCTATATGAGAGCGTTTAAATACAATCTAGCTTGTGAAATATGCCCTGAATTTGGAATCGAACCTTCTCCTACTGTTGCCAGAATAGCCGCTATTTCAAAGCGCAACCTTAAGCGAATTAATAACCCACAAGACGTGATGAGTATTCCTTATACGATTGTTGGAACTCGTCAAAGATTTAACGTGTTCGCTGGCAATTACTAATGGCTGATAACGAACTGTCAAGGATCTACAACAAGTCCAAGAATAGGCTTCGTGATGCTTGCCGTGGGTGTGTTGGTGATTATGAGAGACTGCAAGAGAACTATCCAAATGCCAAGAAATTCAGCAAAGCCTTTGCCGATAATATGGAAAAGATAGTCCCTAGTAACGATGATTTTAAGGACAAGGCAAAGATGCTTGAGTGGGCGAAGTCTGTTGCTTTAAATAGCATGATAGGGAAGAAGAAATGAATTGCGGCTATAGCTTTTTAGTCTATTTGTTTAGATTTCCACTTTTAATAGAGGAATTATTAGTGCTATCCAGACTTGTCACTGGCTTTTATGACGGCTGCAATGTTTTATTCCTTCTCATACATTGTTCCGAAGCATTAAGAACCAATCTTTTCTCCCCTAGATCGCTGATATTTAGTAAGCTCATGTGCACAGGATACTTTAGATCGCGTTTTATTAACTCATTCGTTAAAGTACTAAACCGTATATTTGCCGTGTTAGTTAAGGCTAACCCCAGCCGCGAAACAAATTATAGAGAGTTTGTTTCTAATGTCAAGGAACAATAATGGCTAAGACAAACATTCTAGGCGGCGCCTACGCAGCAAGAACATTTAATGAAGCTGACAATCGTATGGTTAACCTATTCCCTGAGGTGGTAAGTGAAGGCGGGAAAGAACCGGGTTATTTGAACAGAACACCAGGTTTGCGTTTTCTTGCCACTGTTGGCACAGGGCCAATAAGAGGATTTTGGACATTAGGCGCGTTCTCTTATGTCGTGTCTGCTAATAAATTATACAAAGTAGATAAAACGTGGACAGCAACACTTCTTGGAACGGTCGCAAGCGGAACCGATCCTGTTTCCATGTCTGACAATGGCATACAGATATTTATTGCTTGTAATCCTAGAGGGTTTATTTATAACATCAATACAGGTGCATTTGTTGAGCTTTTAACCTCAGTTGTTCCAGGATCCGAGTCCTTCTTCCCAGGTGCTAAAACTGTCACTTATATAGGCGGGTACTTTGTCTATAACGAGCCTAATACGCAAAAAATATGGGTAACTAAGTTATTAGACGGAACCGTTACCGATCCATTGGATTTTGCTAGCGCTGAAGCGGCTACGGATAATGTAAAGGCGGTTATTGTCGACCATAAAGAAGTATGGGTTTTTGGCGCAAAAACAATTGAGATTTGGTATAACGCAGGCGGTGTTGATTATCCTTTATCACCTATTCAAGGGGCATACATTGAAACGGGACTTGAAGCTTATCGCTCCATTGCTAAAGTCGATAATTCTTTGTTCTGGCTTGGCTCTGATCCTCGCGGTGATGGTATTGTCTATCGTGCAAATGGTTATACGCCAGTCCGTGTCTCTAATCACGCGCTTGAGTATGCCATTCAAGGCTATGAAACAATGGTTGACGCTCAAGCTTATAGCTATCAGCAAGAAGGACACGCTTTTTATGTTCTAACCTTCCCGACAGCCAATAAAACATGGGTTTATGATACGGCAACAAGCCTTTGGCATGAGCGCGCCTCATTCAGTAACGGAGATTTATTTAGGCATCGGTCAAACTGTCAAATGTATTTTAACGATGAGATTGTCGTTGGCGATTATGATAACGGCAATCTGTACGCATTCGATTTAAACGTCTATAGCGACTATATAGGAGAGCAAAAATGGATCAGGTCATGGAGAGCATTAGGTACAGGGCAAAACACGCTTAAAAGGACTATACACAATGCATTGCAGCTTGATTGTGAGACCGGCGTAGGATTGTCACAAGGTCAAGGCGTTATCCCTAGAGTGGCGCTTAGGTGGTCTGATGATGGTGGTCACACATGGAGCAATTATCACACACGCTCAATGGGGCAGGGCGGCGATTATGGTCAGCGTGTAATCTGGCGTAAATTAGGCATGACAATGAAGCTAAGAGATAGAGTTTATGAGATTTCAGGAACAGACCCGGTAAAAATATCAATATTGGGCGCAGACCTTCAAATGTCACCAACAGGATCATAGGGAGCATAGATGGACAGAATACCAGGATCACAAGTAAGCATAATAGACAGTAGGACTGGAATGGTCTCTAGGGAATGGTATCGCTTCCTTACTAGCTTATATACGCTAACTGGCAGCGGAAACAATAATGTAGGGCTTGTCGATGTTCAATCAGCGCCTATAGCAAGAGAGCCGAAAAAAAGTAGATATAAAGTTCTGCCAGTCCCTATAACAGTAGGAGCAAGCCCGTTTTATTATATGAACAATACAGGCGGTGATGTTGATGCTATTGTTCAAGGTGGAACCGTATCTGATGTGCAATATTCAAGGGATGGAATAACTTTCTATAGTATTGCGCTTAGAGCAATGTGCAGGCTCTCTCCTTATGATTGGATAGGGATTGTATATACCGTAGCACCTACATTATTAATTATACCGAGGTAAGTCATGGCGGTTACTCCAAAATGCATTATTAACCCTGTTTACTTAACGACAAGTTATGTTCAATATTATTTGGTTAATAAAGGTACCACGATAATAGACAAATTGACCGCATACAATAATGCGGCGACCTATCAAACGATAACTATCAATTTAGTGCCTTCAGGGGGAACATTAGCAACCGCTAATAGAATCATAAATAATTTTGTCATAGCACCGGGTGAAACCTATGAATTTTCAAATATTGAAGGTCATGTATTGAATCAAGGCGACTCGATCTATTCTTTAACTAACTCAGCGACAGCCGCGATAACAATAAGATGTAGCGGAAGAGAGGTGGCATTGTGATTGATTTTGCAATAATAGCATTACCACGATCTGGTACGGCTTGGGCTTCTGTTTGGCTTGATTGCAAGCATGATCCGTTAGCTACTATTAGACTTGAAGAATTAAGCGAATATGAAGGCGGTGTATCGTGTACCGCTCTATGGCTATACCCTGAATTTATCTATGAAAATATAAAAAGATGGGTTATTATTGATGGTAATATTAACCATATACAAGATTGGTGCGTATCGAATGGATACCCAGCTTTTGCCAATTATCACCTTGATTTATTCAATTCTTTACGCGGTGCTCGTGTTAATATGAATGATCTTTTTGATACTGAAAAAGCGCACAATATTTGGGAATATTTAAAACCGGACGTTCCTTTTAACCAAGAAAGACACGAACAATTAAAGCTAATGAATATTACCACGTCTTGCTCTTATGTCTAAGATTAAATTAATAGCCACGGGTATTAATGTCGTACCATTAGTTACAGCATTGCAAAGAAATCCGCATTACTGGAATGAACACACAATGCGCACAGAGAATGAAACTTCTCCGCATTATGAATTAGACGATATATGGGTACGTTTTAATGATATTAAAAATTATAACGACAATCATGCTGATTTTATTAGTGAGCATGATTCTGTTTGGTATCAATGCGCTGATGTATTGCCAGTAAAAGACTTGGTTTACCCATTAATGGCAGCGGTTAAAGGCGAGAGGCTTGGCGGTATATTAATCACGCGTATTAAGCCAGGACAGATATGCAAGCCACATGAGGATACCGGATGGCACGCGAAGTATTATCATAAATACGCAATTCAGCTACAAGGTAATATAAAACAAGCATTCCACTTTGAAGATGAATCATTAATAACATTACCAGGTGATGTATATTGGTTCGATAATTCTTTTAAGCATTGGGTAACAAACGATAGCGATCAAGATAGAATAACTATGATCGTCTGTATTAAACATGATTAGGAGTATTTAAAATGCCATTTGGAATAGCAGCAGCAGGTATATCGGCAGCAGGCGCTATAGCTGGCGGGGTAATGGCTTCTAAAGGAGCCAAAAAAGCAGGCGAAGCTCAAGCCCAAGGCTACGACGAAGCTACAGCCCTACAGCGTGAAATGTGGCAACAACAGCAAAGGCAAATGGCACCGTGGCTAAAAGCCGGTGGAACTGGTCTTAATGCCTTGATGTATGGTTTAGGATTGGGAGGTAATTTACCAACCAGTGCCTATGGTTCTATGCAGCAAGAATTTGATCCTGTTGCAGTAATGGGCGAAAGGCCAGCAGATCCGGACGGAGCGAGACAATGGGATATAAACGCAGCCGCAGGACAAGCGCAGTTTAATAAAAACCAATTAGCAGGGAAAGCTCAAGAAGCAAAAAACCTAGCTGCAATGACACCAGAGCAACGAGCGGCTTATCAAGCCAAAACGGGTGCTGGTGGCTTGCAAGGCGGCGATCTTATGCGTAAGTTCAGTATGGCTGATTTTGAAGCCGACCCAAGCTATAAATTCAGATTAAAAGAAGGGATTAAGTCGCTTGATCGGTCGGCTAGTTCACGTGGTGGATTAC
>JBAZTN010000195.1:0-5202 GCA_041661895.1 Methylobacter sp.
AGCGCCGTTGCCACGCATGTTGTTATCATTGCCACCCAAGGTCAGGTCCAAGGAACCTTTATCGCCGCGCCAGCTCAAGGTACCGAATGCCTGATCAGCCTTGGTCGGCGAAAAATCCCGCCAGCCATCTTCCTCAAAGTGATGCAGGTCTAAAAAATAGCCCCAGGTGCCGTTATTCCAGCCACTGCTTAATTCCTCAGAATGCCTGCCCCAGGAGCCCCCGTAAGCTTCCAGCTCATGCTTGGGCGCTGAAAACCCGGTTTTGGTCTTGATCGATATGGCACCGCCCAAACTGTTTAGGCCGTAAACGGGGTTAGACCCCGGATATAAAGCCATCGAATCTATCGCCCCTTCGGGGATCAAATCCCAATTTACGGTGTCGCCAAACGGTTCGTTAAAGCGAACGCCATTAACATAGGTCGATAACCCTTGCGGCAATCCCAGCAGCGGCGAAGCGACAAAGCCGCGATAGGAAATGTCCGGCTGTAGCGGGTTATTTTGCGCTTCGTTAATATGCACGCTGCCCAGATAGCGGTTGATATAATCCGCCAGACTGATACTTTGGGCTTTTTCCAGCTGTTCGGAGGAAACGGTTTGGATATTGGCCGGTATTTTAGACGCAGCAACTCCGCTATCCTGTAACGGCGTAACACTGACAACGTCTATGATACCCAGATCCAGCGGCTGATCTTTAGCTGACACCACGCCGGCAGCCGTCAAGCTTATCCCGAGTATTGTGTATGTTAGTTTTTTCATGGTTCACTCTAAGTTTGCGTGCCGCCATCATAGCCAAACCAACACACAGACACTAGGGAGTAGTCCACAAAAGGAAATATTCCTATGCCCCAGAAATCACCTGCTCTTTTTGATAACCATACAATTCACTGGTATTTCGCTATAATGCCAAACACCTATTCCGCAACAAGCTGACGCAGGCAAATCTTATGACTTTTACAACCAAGACAATATCAACCTTGCAACGCTATTTTGAAACCCAGGTAACCCGGATAAAATCCAGCGAGAATTATCGGACAATAGTAAACATGCCTCCGCTTAAACGCTGGACCACAGTGGCAGCACTGTTCCTGTTGTCGCAGCTGGTGGTTTTTGGCAGTTTATATCTGATTTTTGGTGAAGTTGTTGTTATCGGTTTCTTTGCCAGCATCCTGGCCGGACTGGCTACAGGACTTGGCGCTTTACCCGCACTGTTTTTCAAAGACATCTCAAAAAACCTGTTTAATAGCATGCTTGGCGCAGCCGCCGGCGTCATGCTGGCTGCAACCGCGTTTTCCCTGTTGGTTCCAGGCATGGATTATGGCAATCAAATCTGGCCCGGCAAAGGCATTTATGTCGTCTCCCTGGGTATGTTTATCGGCGCTTTGTTTTTGCATTTTGCTGACCGCCAGTTGCCACATGTACACCTTGATTCAATTACTGATGTCAGGCTGAATTCCCTAAACAAAGTCTGGCTATTCGTTATTGCAATCACCATCCACAACTTTCCTGAAGGCATGTCCGTCGGTGTCAGTTTTGGTTCGGGAGAGATGAAAAACGGTATTATCCTGGCTGTTGCCATTGCCCTGCAAAATATCCCTGAGGGTCTGGCCGTTGCCCTGCCCTTGGTTGGATTGGGCTACAACAAATGGAGAGCCGTAGGCATTGCTACTGTAACCGGCCTCGTGGAGCCCGTAGGCGGCCTGTTGGGCATTACCATGGTCACCGTTTTCCAGCCCATCCTGCCGCTAGCCATGGGTTTTGCTGCTGGTGCCATGCTTTTTGTCATCAGCGAAGAAATCATTCCTGAAACCCACTCCGATGGCCGTTCGCGCTATGCAACATTCGCCTTAATGATTGGCTTCATCATTATGATGGCCTTGGACAATATGCTGGGCTAGTACTCACACATCAACGCCTTTCTCTTAACGGAAAGGCGTTTTCCGGAAAAAAAATGGACAACCTTCAAAATAACTTACAGCACTTTTTAGCATCACTTAGCACCATAAACATTTCTGAATTTTTTAACGGCTATTTACAAAACTTTTTATCATTACTGACCACAGGTAACATCACAGAATTATCAGCCACAGCAGCGACCAGCTTTGCCCTGATTGCAGCGGCGGAAATCGGTGATAAAAGCCAACTGGTTTGTATGACCCTGGCTTCACGGCACAGGGCCATGCCCATTATGCTTGGAGCTGTCGCTGCTTTTGCATTTTTAAACACCTTAGCTGTTGTTTTTGGTGTCGCTATTGCCAGCTGGCTGCCTGAACATATCGTCGCGTCAATAGTCGCCTTCCTGTTTGCCGTTTTTGGCATTCATTCCTTACGCGTAGAAGAGGATGATGACGAGGAAGAAATTAAAGAAAAAAGTGGTCACGGCATTTTCTTCACCACTTTCTTATTGATTACAGTGGCTGAGTTCGGCGACAAAACACAATTGGCCGTTGTTGCCTTAAGCAGTACCGCAGCACCTCTCGCCGTATGGTTCGGCTCCACAGTCGCGTTAGCGTCAACATCCGCCTTGGGTATTCTGGCTGGCCGGACTATATTACAAAAGGTTCCTTTGGTGCTGCTGCACAAAATCAGCGGAACCATCTTTCTGCTGCTGGCGGTTTTTGCGGGCTATCGGGCTTATGTTGGTTATACGAGTTGACAGTCAAACTGGAAATGACTGATCGTAGTGCTATAGTTAAATTTTTTATTATCCAGAGTTAGAGCCATGTCCCAACAACACTTGACTGTTTTATCACCCATACAACTCGGCCCCTATACCCTGAGAAACAGGCTGGTAATGGCACCATTAACCCGGTGCCGGGCCTTTCCCGGTAATATTCCAAATGACCTGATGGTTGAGTACTATCGCCAGCGGGCAAGCGCTGGCCTCATCATCAGTGAAGGTGCGCAAATTTCTCCGCAAGGCATGGGGTATTCAAACACGCCAGGGATATATAATCCTGAGCAGGTGGCAGGCTGGAAAAAGGTTACCGATGCGGTTCATGCGGAAGGCGGGCGTATTTTCTTGCAGCTTTGGCATGTCGGACGTATTTCTCATCCTGGATTGCAACCTAACGGAGAACTGCCTGTCGCGCCGTCGGCTATCAAACCCGCCGGACAGGTGTTTGTGGGCGACCAAGGGCTTTGCGACTTTGTAACGCCTCGCGCCCTTGAGTTGGCTGAGATTCCAGGCATCATTGACCAATACCGCCATGCGGCAAGCTGTGCCCTGCAAGCCGGATTCGATGGCGTGGAAATTCACAGCGCCAAT
The DNA here is from genome assembly GCA_041661895.1 of Methylobacter sp. Taxonomy (GTDB): domain Bacteria; phylum Pseudomonadota; class Gammaproteobacteria; order Methylococcales; family Methylomonadaceae; genus Methylobacter_A. Next base: position 3,266 of record JBAZTN010000195.1, read on the forward strand.
GGCTATTTGCTGGATCAGTTTTTGCGGGATGGAACGAATCACCGCTCGGATATCTATGGCGGGTCTATCGCTAATCGAGCACGACTGCTGTTTGAAGTAACGGAAGCGGTTTGTAACATTTGGGGCAGTCAGCGGGTTGGTGTGCGTATATCGCCGTTGCAGCCTTTCAACGACATGCGGGATTCCAATCCAAAAGCAACTTTCAGTTACGTAATCGAGCAACTTAACCTCTTCAACCTCGCCTATTTGCATGTCACCGAAATGGGGAAAGAAGCGCCCGGTGCTGCTGGCGAGACATTCGACCTCAATGAGTTGCGGCCTTTATTCAAAGGCACTTACATGACCAATGCCGGTTATGATTTTGAAATGGCCAACACAGCCATAGCGGAAAACCATGCCGACCTGATCGCCTTTGGCGTATTGTTCATCGCCAATCCTGATTTGCCCGAACGCTTTGCCAGCAACGAAACGTTGAACAGACCAGATACCAGCACTTTCTATGAAGGTGGCGCCAAAGGGTATACTGATTATCCTTTTGCAAGTGACTAAAAGCTGGATTTCTTGAATTTAAGCGATGGCAACTCTGCCATCGCTAAAGACGCTATAAGCAGCTATCAACCTGTTTTACAGTAAATCCAGGATTAGCTTTCTGCAACTTATTTAGACTTTTCAGTGCCTTGCCATTACTCTTAACCTGAGCATATCTTTGAGTTTTGGTTTTATACCTAGCTTTAACTTCCACCTTAATTCCTCTGGCAAGCATCCGGCTTTGTTGCATTAACGCCCTGTTTTCATTTTTAAACACGCCTATTGAAATCTGGCCTTTATCACCACCCGTTCTAAATAACCAAAGATCATTTATGCCGTTATCTTTGAGCATTTGAACATTAGCTTCGGACTCCATTAAGGTTTTTGCAGCTGGATAATAGACCAGGTAAGAACTGATTGTCTGCTCATCTCGGCTAACCGATTGAATAGCACCCTCAGCACCACTTAATTGATTTCGCCAGGCTGCATAGTCGTCACCATCAGAAAAAGGCCCTGCTTCGTAACAGATAACTGGAGTTTTCTCGCTACTTTTAGTATTTATTTGGACTTTCTCAACTTGTATCGTAGGTACTGACTTTTCTAAATTTGTCGTATTGAAGTCGTTCTGCTCTAGGGGTAATAATTTCTTTTCTACTACTGTTTGTTTCTGTTCAACAAGATTCAACGTTGTTTCAGGTTCAGAAAGAATCTCAGTTATGAAGTTTTGAAGATGCCGTTTATTGTCCAGTGTATCTAAAACTGAAAGAAATAATGCTATTTCAGATTCCATAGAATCCTTTTTCAGCTCATTGACAAGTAAAATCAGCTCCTGATCTATATGAGCATTTTGTTGTGAAGTTTCGATAACCGGAACAAAAGCGCCTTTATTGTATTCCCACATAAACAACGAAACATTAGCCAATGCCACCAGAAAAAAGACAATCTTCATGCGCATCCTTCCAGAACATACAACAATCCACGCAGCACTAAATCAGGATCAATAATGGGCGTAGAATCAAGCTGCTCAGCGATAAGTTGAGCATCGCCACCGGTTAAAATCAATTGCATATTTTTGGATTGTTTTGACAATACATGCTCAATCAATCCTATACCAGCCGACAAGGTACCATTATAGATTGCAGCCTCAGTAAAATTAGCCAGGCCGAATGGATGCTTCGTTTCACTGAATTGTAGCGCTTCAGTCCCTTGAACCAGTGACTTTTTCATCAGCGACAAGCCAGGGCTAATCAACCCGCCTAAATGATGGCCATTGGCGTCAATTACATCCACGGTGATTGCTGTTCCGCAATCGACGATACAGGCCGCGCCACGGTATTGATGCCGGACAGCAACCAGTGATAACCAGCGGTCCACGCCCAGCTTTTCCGGCTGTTCGTAACAGTTAACTA
>JBAZTN010000195.1:5212-5865 GCA_041661895.1 Methylobacter sp.
ACTACACCAAATGCTTTCGGTTGAGATTTAACAGGGATAATTTCTACGCCTGGCCAAAGCTCAAGCGCTACCGATTGGACAAGCTCAAGTAACTGTTTTGCACTAACGCAGGAAACAGCAAGCCGCCGTGGGGGGGGAACATCTTTCCAGACTTCAACAAGCTCATGCCGCTCAAGCCGACCATTAACAAAAGACTGACCCGTAATGATTTGGCTGTCTGTTGCAATCCCCCACTTTAGCCGGGTATTACCGATATCAACCAGCAAGTTCAACGTACTGAACCGCTAAAACTGACTTCGCCGGATGCAAAAGTCTGCACATTGCCATCAGCACGTTTAATCAATAACATGCCGTTATTATCGATTCCCTGCACTATGCCTTCGAATTGTTGCTGGGCAATGTACAGGGTTGCAGATTTACCTTTCAGGCAATCATAGTCGCGCCATTCATCGAGATAGGCCTTAATACCGACGCCTTCATATTCGGCAATGACAGGAAGCAGATGATTCAACAATGTTCCTGCCAAATTGTTTCTGAACAGTTTATTTTCACCGGTAATTTTGCTCAGATCAGTCCACGCCTGAGTGATAGTTTCGGCTTCTGTTTCCGGCAAGTACAAATTCAATCCCAAGCCTATGACCGCAGAACATGGC
>JBAZTN010000196.1:0-5815 GCA_041661895.1 Methylobacter sp.
CACTCCGTTGTCAATCACCGATTTTTCCATCAGGGTTGCCGTTGGACAGGCCTGTACGCAAGCGCCGCAGGAAACGCATTCAGAATCCATGAAAGGCTGGTTCTGGCTGGGCGATACTTTGGAATCAAAGCCGCGACCGTCAATGGTCAGGGCAAAAGTTCCCTGGGTTTCTTCGCATGCTCTGACGCAACGCGAACAAACGATGCATTTAGTGGGGTCAAAGGTAAAGTACGGGTTGCTTTCGTCTTTTTTTGCGTTCAGGTGCGTTTCAACCGGGTTATAACGCACTTCGCGCAAACCTACCGCGCCTGCCATGTCTTGTAACTCGCAATCGCCGTTGGCTGAGCAGGTTAAGCAATCCAGCGGATGATCGGAGATATAAAGTTCCATGATGCCGCGGCGTACATCGGCAAGTTTTTTGTTTTGGGTGACAATCTTTTGGCCTTCCGCTACCGGAGTCGTGCATGAGGCGGGCATTCCACGGCCACCCTCTATCTGCACCACGCAAAGCCGGCAAGAGCCAAACGGTTCAATGCTGTCAGTTGCACATAATTTGGGAATTTCAATGCCGATGCTTGCCGCTGCGCGCATTACCGAAGTTCCTTCAGGTGCTGTTACTTGAAAGCCATCAATTTCCAGTGTGACCATGTTCTTGCTGGCGCTGGCTGGCGTGCCAAAATCTTTTTCTTTATTAATCGACATTTTAATATCCTCTAAATCATTATCAGGCGGCGGAAGCTTCAGCATTTATCCCGAAATCTTCCGGGAAATGATTTAAAGCGCTCAGTACAGGGTAGGGGGTCATGCCGCCTAATGCACAGAGGGAGCCGTTGAGTAGGGTGTCGCAAAGATCACGTAACAAGGGAATGTTCTTGTCAAGGTCGCGGCCATTAATAATGTCGTCCATGACTTCGTAGCCACGGGTGGAGCCAATGCGGCAGGGTGTACACTTGCCGCAGGATTCAATTGCACAAAATTCCATGCTGTAGCGTGCCATTTCAGCCATATCAACGGTGTCATCAAAAACGACAATGCCGCCATGTCCCAATACCGCCCAGATTGCGGTAAAGGCTTCGTAATCCAAAGGTGTATCGAATTGTGATTCCGGCATATAAGAGCCGAGAGGGCCGCCTACCTGCACTGCACGAATTGGCCTGCCGGAAGCTGAGCCGCCACCGAAGTCATAAAGCAGTTCACGCAACGTTAAGCCAAAGGCCAGTTCAACCAAGCCGGGGCGCTTGATGTTGCCGGCCAATTGCACGGGCAGGGTGCCGCGAGAGCGCCCCATACCGAAGTCGCGGTAATAATCACCGCCTTTATCCAGAATAACAGGCACTGAAGCCAGTGAAATAACGTTGTTAACGACGGTGGGTTTGCCAAACAAACCGCTGATGGCTGGCAAGGGTGGCTTGAAGCGAACCAGACCGCGCTTACCTTCGAGGCTTTCCATCAGTGAGGTTTCTTCGCCGCAAACATAAGCGCCGGCACCTTGGCGAACTTCAAGATTAAAGGTATTGCCGCTGCCCTGAATGTTGTCACCCAGATAACCGGCCTGATAAGCGTTTGCAATAGCCGTGTTCAGGATGTCGAAAGCGTGGGGATATTCTATGCGCAGATAGATGTAGCCTTGCGTTGCACCGACAGCTAATCCGGCTATGGTCATGCCTTCGATTAGGACAAAAGGGTCACCTTCCATAACCATGCGGTCGGAAAATGTGCCGGAGTCGCCTTCATCGGCATTACAGATAATGTATTTCTGTTCCGATGGCGTATTGAGTACAGTATTCCATTTGATGCCAGTTGGAAAAGCAGCACCGCCGCGACCGCGTAAACCTGAATCAGTTACTGCTTTAACGATATCTGCCTGGGTCATGGCTAAGGCGTTTTTTAACCCGCGATAGCCGTCGTTATTGACATAATCGGTCACGCTGACAGGATCTGTTTTGCCGATTCGGGCAAAAGTTAAGCGTTGTTGTTTTTTGAAGTAATCGATTTCTTCAGTCAGACCTAAACATAGCGCGTGTGCGTCGCCCTGGGTGAAATCGGCATCAAACAAGCCGGGTACATCGCTAACCTGAACGGGTCCATAGGCAATGCGTCCGTTGCCGGTTGCTACTTCAACCAATGGTTCCAGCCAGTACATGCCTCTTGATCCGTTACGGATCAGTTCAATATTGATGCCGCGTTTGGCTGCTTCTTGCGTGATGGCATTGGCAACACGATCAGCACCCATAGAAACGGCACTGGAATCACATGGAACATAAATGGTTATACTCATGCCGATTTCTCCATGTCATTGATTACGCTGTCAAATGAGTCCGCTGATACGCGTCCGTAAATTTCCTTGCCGATTTGCATTGCCGGTGAGCAGGCGCAATTGCCTAAACAATACACTGGTTCCAGAGAGAACTTGCCGTCAGCAGTGGTTTCATGAAAATCAATGCCAAGCCGGGCTTTTACATGTTCTTCAAGGTGTTTACCACCCATTGATTGACAGGATTCGGCGCGGCAAAGATGAACGGTTTGTTTTCCCGGTGGCGTGTCTCTGAAATAATGATAGAAGCTGATGACGCCATGCACTTCTGCACGGGAAAGATTAAGCGCTGTTGCGATGTCTGGGACGCTTTCAGCGGGGATATAGCCCAGGGCATTTTGTATACCATGCAGAATAGGTAAAAGTGCCCCCGGCTTATCTTTGAGAGCGGCGGTTATTTCTTGCACAGTAGAATGCGTAGTGCCTGATTCTGTCATGATGATCTCGCTGTGGTGATTCCATTCTGATTAAAACAACTGTATTCCGTACTGTTGCGTATATAAAATGTGTCAGATAGCATAGCACAAGATATTTTAGGTGTAAAAATCACAAAAATAGACAAAAAAAGTAGGTGTTTTAGGAAGTTCTAGTTATGTATCTATTTATAATGAATATTTTGTAAATACAACGCATTAAAATGATTGATACGCTTTTGTGCAACAGACTGTTCACGAAGATGGCTACATTGATTTCATTCTTGATGTAACTCATCGCTAAAAGTTATAAGGGTGACCGAGGTTACCCTTTTTTATTGCAATTTTATTTTACAAAACAGCTTTTTTCAGCATATTCCTCTGCTTCTTTAAGTTTTTTTCTTAAATCTTTAGACTGAGTGGGATCACGAAATACTGCACCGGCATCTCCTGTCTGCCCTTTACTTAAATAAGTAAAGGTTTTCGCTGCTTCGTATTCATTAAAGCTTAATTTTTCAGCAATTTTATCGATTTTACAACCGCAGGCGTATTGTGTGATAAAAGTAAGGCCGCCGTGTTGTCCGACACAGTTTAAAACGTATTCAACGCGATCACGGGTAGGGTAGTCGCTAACAAATGCTTGTGCGTCTTCAGTTTTTTCTGGAGTCGTTGTGCAGCCTGTAATTGTTGCGCACAAGCAAAAGCTTAAAATGGATAACGTGTATTTGTTTTTCATTGATGATTCTCTTGTTCCTAGGTAAGTCAGAAATTGAAAAGGTAGTTCGATTATTTTTGAAAATGGGTTCAATTTGATATTTTGAGCAATATTATCTCTCTGATAATATTGCAAAATTGCCATGCGCAACTTGTAATAAACGAAAGGCTTGCAAGAATGACCACTCGCTTAAACAATTACCAACGATAAACAAAGCTTAGCATTATGAACAGTCAAACAAAAGTAACAGGAGTGATTCTTGCGGGCGGACTTGCCCGTCGCATGAATAAACAGGATAAGGGTCTGGTGAATTTTAAAGGCCGTCCGATGGTGAGTTATGCCATAGCTGCGCTGGCTCCTCTGGTAGATCAGATAGTCATTAATGCCAATCGGAGCAGTGAACAATACCGGCAATTTGGCTGGCCGGTTGTTGCTGATCAAACCGACAGCTTTGACGGACCGTTGGCCGGCGTATTAGCTGCTATGATTTGTGTTGACGCGGATGTGCTGCTTGTCATACCTTGCGACTCACCTTTAATTAAAGCAGAGCATTTGCAGAAATTGTTAGTAACACGCGCAGAAAATGATGCCGATGTAGCCGTCGCCTTTGATGGTGAAAGATTACATCCGGTTTTTTTAGCGATAAAAACAACGCTAAAAATCAGTTTGCACGATTATTTAGCCAGCGGCCAACGTAAAATGGCTCTTTGGTTGGAGCAGCAGAATATGGTGCAAGTTGATTTCAGTAACGAGCCGGAGATATTTAGTAACATTAATACATTGGCTGAGCTGTCCGCACTTGAGTCTGGGGATGATGGAAACCTTATGAGTCAAAATAACTGATTTTGATCTATTCAAATGAGTTTGGTTTGGAGTGGTTACTTTAATTGGTAATCAAGCACGGCCATGCTGGATAAACTGGACAGCATAAACAGACGTGTTGTCAGTTTTTTGTTGGTTGATTTAATAATACAGAACTTCTGGTCAAACTATCAGTCAATAATAGCGTCGGCACTTAGTGAGTACGCTATGTGCTTAATTTAGTTGATAGTATTATCAAATTAGGAGTAGGCTAGTACTTGTAAGCTACTTTAGTAAATGCAAATATTCCTATCAAATAGTGTTAGCCAATGTAGCAAGAACAGTATCTTTAAATGAGGTTAATTACGAAAATAACAAGATACATAACACAGTACCACCACTGAGGAAGGTATTATGGCTCGTATAGTAATTTTAGGCGCAGGCATTGGCGGGGTTCCAATGGCTTATGAAATGAAGGAAACAGTAGGAAAAAATCATGATGTCATCGTGATTTCCGATAGTCCTACTTTTCATTTTGTCCCATCAAATCCCTGGGTTCCACCCAAATGGCGGATACCTGAAGAGTTGAAGATTGAATTAGCCCCGGTTTTTAAAAAGAAGGGCATAGAATTTATTCAAAAAGCCGCGTCGAAAGTCGATCCCGTCAATAATCAGGTTCAACTGGAAGATGGCTCAACCGTTGCTTACGACTTCCTGATTATTGCTACAGGGCCGCGTCTGGCCTTCGATGAAGTTCCCGGTTTAGGCCCTGATGGCTATACCTCCTCAGTCTGTCATGTCGATCATGCCGAAGTTGCTATAAAAGATTGGGAAAAATTCATGGAAAATCCTGGTCCGATAGTCATTGGTGCGGTTCAGGGGGCCTCCTGTTACGGCCCTGCGTATGAATATTTAATGATTCTCGAAGCGGAATTACGCAAAAAGAAAATCCGCGATAAAGTGCCGATGACGTTTGTTACCGCAGAACCTTATATTGGTCACCTGGGTTTAGGCGGAGTAGGGGATACCAAAGGCCTGCTGGAAAGCGCGTTGCGCGACAAGACCATCAAGTGGATAACCAATGCCAAGGTCGACAAAATCGAACCCGGCATGATGTATGTCACCGAGGTTGATGATGAAGGCAAGGAAAAGAAAAAACATGAACTGCCGTTTAAGCATTCAATGATGTTGCCCGCCTTTACCGGCGTTGACGCCGTGCGTAATGTTGGTGTTGAAGGTTTGATTAATCCGCGCGGCTTTGTTTTGGTGGACGAGCATCAGCGCAATAAAACCTTTAAAAACATCTATTCCGTCGGCGTTTGCATTGCCCTTCCGCCCGTTGAAGCGACGCCGGTACCCGTTGGCGCGCCCAAAACCGGCTATATGATCGAATCGATGGTGACTGCCGCCGCGCATAATATTGCCGATGAGTTGGCGGGCAAAGAGCCGACGCACAGAGCGACGTTGAATGCCTTATGTCTGGCTGATTTTGGCGATTCCGGGGTGGCGTTTCTGGCCAAGCCCCAAATCCCGCCGCGTAATGTAACCTGGTCAGCCGAAGGTAAATGGGTG
>JBAZTN010000197.1:0-5805 GCA_041661895.1 Methylobacter sp.
GCTTTTTACCGTTATGCTGTAAAGCCGAATACATAGGGGGAACCTGATCGATTTCACCGGTAAACAGCTTCAGGCAAGCCTGTATCTCGTCAACGGATAACTCAGGCACCGGCTTTGTTTCTATCACAGTGCCTTCGGCATCGCCGGTATCCGTCATAACCCCGAACTGAACAACGACCTGGTAACGCTTGTTATCATCCAGCATCAACGCAGAAACCTTGGTCGCCTCACCAAAACAAAGCGGCAACAGACCTGTGGCCAGAGGATCCAGACTGCCGGTGTGCCCCGCTTTATTGGCATTAAACAAGCGCCTGACTTCCTGCAAAGCTTTGTTTGAAGATACGCCCAGGCGCTTATCTAAAAGCAATATGCCATGAACGTTACGTCCGGACTTGCGTTTACTCATGCGGACTAACCTTCGCCGTGCTTATCCAAATCATCCTTATTAAACTCACTTAAAAGTTCTGAAACCCGCATGCCGGTATCAAATGAATCATCGTAATAAAAACGCAATTCAGAAATATGCCTCAAGCGCATCCTTTTAGCTAATTGATGTCGAATAACAGGTGCCAATTCGTTAAGCAATTTAACATTGGCTTTTTTGCCCTGCTCATCGACATTCAGTACCGTGACGTATATTTTTGCAACGGCAAGGTCTTTAGTTACTACAACTTCATTGATAGTAATAAAGCCCAGCCTGGAGTCATCAATATCACGCTGCAAAACCAAAGACAGCTCTTTTTGCATCTGTGATGAAACGCGGGCATTACGACCAAATTCTTTTGCCATAAAGTTTACAGTTCCCGTTTAACTTCTATGCGTTCAAAAACCTCAATCTGATCACCAGTCTGTACATCGTTGTAATTTTTCACACCGATACCACACTCCATGCCCATCTTGACCTCGGCCGCATCATCTTTGAAACGACGTAAAGATTCCAACTGTCCTTCATAAATCACTACGTTATTACGCAGAACCCGTATAGGCAAGTTTCTCTTCACATAACCGTCAATTACCATACAGCCGGCAATTGCACCTAGTTTTGGTGATTTAAATACATCGCGCACTTCGGCAAGACCAACAATCTGTTCCTTTATTTCCGGCGCCAACATGCCGCTGATGGCTTTTTTAACCTCATCTATCGCTTCATAAATGATGCTGTAGTAGTGCAGATCTATGCCTTTTTCTTCAATCAGTTTTCGTGCAGTGGCATCAGCTCGAACATTAAAGCCCATCAGAATCGCACCGGAAGCCAATGCCAAATTCGCATCTCCTTCATTAATACCGCCGACGCCGCCAAAAACAACTTTGACTTCGACTTCGTCATTCGATAACGCTATTAAGGAGCTGCGTAACGCTTCCAGACTGCCCTGAACATCAGTTTTAAGCACCAGATTGACGCTGGCAATTTCACCCGTAGTCATTCTAGAGAATACTTCGTCCAGCTTGGAGGCTTGTTGTACTGCATGACGGGACAGTTTTTTGCGGTCTTCACGATGCTTAGCCAAGTCTTTGGCAATACGTTCGTTTTGCACCACCAGAAACTCATCACCGGCATTCGGTGTACCTGAAAGTCCTAGAATCTCAACCGGCGCACAAGGACCTGCGTCTTTAATGGCTTTGCCGTTCTCGTTAAACATGGCTCGAACCCGACCATATTCATGGCCGCACAGCACCATTTGGCCGCTTTCCAAAGTGCCTTTTTGAATCAGCACTGTTGCCACGACACCACGGCCTTTATCCAATCTTGATTCAATGACAATGCCCGATGCAGCACCTTCAACAGGTGCTTTCAATTCGAGGATTTCAGTCTGCACAATTAAAGCCTCGATTAATTCATCTATGCCTTCACCGGTTTTAGCTGAAATCTTAAGAAACTGCACATCACCGCCCCACTCTTCAGCAAGAACGTTTAGGGTTGACAGCTCCTGCATCACTTTGTCAGGATTGGCGTCGGGCTTATCCATCTTATTCATCGCCACGATGATCGGCACATTTGCTGCCCTGGCATGTTCAACAGCTTCTTTGGTTTGCGGCATAACACCGTCATCCGCAGCAACCACCACAATAACCACATCTGTTACGTCCGCCCCTCTGGCACGCATGGCAGTGAATGCCGCGTGACCCGGTGTATCTAAAAAGGTTACTGAACCGTGATCAGTTTTTACCTGATAGGCACCAATATGCTGGGTAATACCACCCGCTTCACCGGCAGCAACACGCGTTTTACGAATATAATCCAGTAGCGAGGTTTTACCATGATCGACATGACCCATGATGGTAACAATCGGCGCTCGCGGTAGTTCGACACGATTATCTTCTTCTTGCGCCTCAGCCAGCATTTCCTGCTCAAGATCGTCCTCACTTTGCATAATGGCTTTGTGACCCATTTCTTCAACGAGGATGGCTGCTGTTTCCTGGTCTATGCTTTGATTGATGGTCGCCATAATACCGAGCTTCATCAAATGCTTAATCACCAACGCGGCTTTAACACTCATTTTTTGCGCGAGATCGGATACAATTATTGATTCCGGTATGGCAACCTCTTTTACTATAGCCTCAACCGGCATCTCAAACTGATGTTTTCCTTCAGCTTTTATACTTACGCGCTCAGTTTTCTTGCCTTTTTTCTTACCTCTTTTGGCATCTTTAGCGCCTGCTCCAGCGTATGATCCTTCTTGCTGTTTTTTCCTATGCAATGTTTCCTGCTTGGCAGCAGCCTGCTGCCTAACTTTTTCAGCATTTCTTTTGATGGATTCTTCAAGTCGCAGATCTTTTTCTAGCTGTTTTTTTCTGAGCTCTTCCGATTCTTTGGTTTTTCTCGGCAGTTCCGGCTCGAGGTTCTCTTCTTCCTCAACCATTGAGACTTCAGACTCTGCTTTAATTTCAGGTACGATGGCCACTTCAGGTTCAGCTTCAATGACAGGTTCAGGCTTAACTTCCTCTATTACAACGGCTTCTTTGTGTTCGATTTCAGCTTCTTTTGCTGTCACCTGCGCTTCAACAGGCGAAATAGTTTCGGCTTGTTTTATAGCCTGCTCTTCCACAACGAGCTTGGCCAATTCTAAATCTTTTTGTTCCTCAGCAGCAGTCACTTCAGGACGTTTTATATAGGTTCTTTGTTTACGAACTTCAACACTAATCGTTTTAGTGGAACTGCCGGGCGCACTTGCCTGCTTAAGCTCACTTACTGTTCTGCGCTTTAAAGTCACCCTTCTTGGTAAACTTTCAACCTCGCCTTCATCCTTACCATGACGCTTGCGCAGATGCGCAAGTAACTGCATTTTTTCGTCTTCATTAATAACATCATCAGGGGCACTCGCAGATAACCCTGCTTCTTTCAGTTGCTCTAATAATCGTTCCAGAGGAATTTTTACAACCTCAGCTAATTGCCGTACTGTTTTATTACTCATCTCATACCCCTTACCTACTTACTCGCCTGTTCCTCAGCAAACCAAGGCTCACGCGCCTTCATAATCAATTTTGCCGCCCGATCTTCATTCATTCCTGCAAAATTCAGCAAATCATCTACCGATTGTTCTGCCAAATCATCCATCGTAATTATGCCTTGACTTGCCATATCATAAGCCAAATCCCTGTCCATGCCTTCCATTTCGAGCAAATCCTGCGCAGGCTCAGCCGTTTCAATTTTTTCTTCAGCTGCAATGGCCCTAATCAGCAGGGCATCTTTAGCGCGACTTCTAAGCGCATTAACAAGATCTTCATCAAAGCCTTCGATTTCCAGCATTTCACTGACCGGAACATAGGCAATTTCTTCAACCGTATTAAAGCCCTCTTCAACCAGAATCAATGCAATATCTTCATCGACATCCAGTTGCTCGACAAACAACTGCTTTATTTTGTCGGCCTCGGCTTCGCTGTTTTCTTCTGCCTTAGAGGCATCAATTACATTCAACTCCCAGCCAGTCAGCTGCGTTGCCAGACGTACATTTTGTCCACCACGACCTATAGCCTGAGACAGATTATCTGAACTTACCGCCAGATCCATGCTGTGTTTATCTTCATCCACAACTATAGACTGGATTTCGGCGGGGGACATGGCATTAATCACATATTGAGCATCACTTTGATTCCAAAGAATAATATCAACACGCTCTCCGGCCAGTTCATTCGAAACTGACTGCACTCTCGATCCTCTCATGCCAACACAAGCGCCGACTGGATCCAATCTTGGATCATTACCCTTTACGGCAATCTTGGCTCTGGAACCAGGATCACGCGCCGCCCCCATCACCTCAATCAAACCTTCACCCACTTCAGGCACTTCAAGACGAAACAAGGCAACTAATAATTCTGGTGCTGTCCGACTGACAAATAATTGGGGACCACGAGGTTCTGAACGCACATCTTTCAGATAACCTCTTATTCTGTCGCCGATGCGAATAGCCTCACGGGGAATCATGTCTTCTTTAGCAATATAGGCTTCTACGTGCCCGCCCAGATCCAGATAAACACTGCCCTTTTCGATACGTTTTACTATGCCGGTAATAAGCTCGCCCACGCGACTCTTATAGGCATCAACAATTTTCTTGCGCTCTGCTTCTCTGACTTTGTGGATAATAACTTGCTTGGCGGTCTGCGCAGCAATGCGTCCAAAATCAACAGATTCAATTTCTTCTTCGACAAAATCACCGACTTGAACATCAGGATTATCGAGCCTGGCGACTTCCAATAAAACTTGCGTCTCAGGAAACTCGACATCACCATCAATTTGATCATTGGCATCAACAACTTCCCAGATTCTGTGCGTAACGTAGTCACCGGTTTTTCTGTCAATAGCAACGCGTGCCTTGATTTGATTTGCGTGACGTTTTATCGTAGCCGCTTCTAATGCTGATTCCATAGCCTGAAAAACAATTTCTTTTTCAATATCTTTTTCATTAGAAAAAACATCAACTACCAACAAAATTTCTTTATTTGCCACTGCGTCCCCCTTTTTCAATTAAATACTCAGGAACCAAACGCGCTTTACTCATTGCGTCAAATGGAACCTCAAAGACCTGCTCACCTTCTTGAAGTGTTACAACATCGCCTACAACTTTTGCAATCAGACCTGTAATTTTTCTACGACCATCTATTGCTTTAAATAAATTAACCAATACCGTACTGCCAATATATTGTTCAAACTGACTTATTTTAAAGAACGGTCTATCTGCGCCCGGTGAAGAAACTTCCAACTGATAGTTGCCTTGAATGGGGTCTTCCACATCCATGACCCCACTGATTTGATGACTTACTTTAGAACAGTCTTCAACCAGAATTCCATTTTCACTATCAATATAAATCCTTAACAGACCATGCCTAGGATGCGGATTATATTCAATGCCTACGCATTCATAACCCAATCCTTCAACAATTGGCTCGATTAGATTAACCAAGTGCTCAGGAGCCTGTTTCATTTTTGCCTCACTTTATTTCACACATAAAAAAAGAGCCAAAGGCTCTTCCATTAACAACCAATTGTAAGCTTCAATTACCGAAGCCCAGAAAACAAAAAACCCCAAAATGGGGTTCCTACTAATATGGTAGCGGGGGCAGGATTTGAACCTACGACCTTCGGGTTATGAGCCCGACGAGCTACCAAGCTGCTCCACCCCGCGATTGATTTGTACATTATAGTGTCTTTTCAGTATTTAGCAACCTATTTCTTTGCCCTCGCCATCCAAGCTGCATTTTCCCTAAGTTTCGGCAGATTAATTGACCCAACCCAGGTCAATAAATAACAGCACTAAAATCCCCGCGAATACTCCAGCCAACACATCATCGAGCATTATTCCAAAACCT
>JBAZTN010000198.1:0-5796 GCA_041661895.1 Methylobacter sp.
TAATTAATTAGTAATACTTTGTCACTGATATGTGATCCAATGCAAGAAATGAATTGCACCGATTTTTTGTCTTTTTTCAACCGACGATATAATTGGTGCAGCTTAAAAACCTATTATTTTGTTTAGCTATGAACCCAAACTGGAAAAATTTTCTGCTTTCTGAAAATGCAATATTTGAAAATGATACGCGTATTGTTTTTCCGTCACCTCAGCATGAAGGCAGCAAGCGAATTTATCCAGTACCGCATCTGGGTGTTTTGACAGTTACCGGGAAAGACGCTGCAAAATTATTACAGGGACAGATTACCTGTAATATTAATGACATTACCGAGATAAAAAGTAGTTTAGGTGCACTATGCAATCCTAAGGGAAGAGTAATCACAACTTTTCTGCTGGTTAAAAAAGCTGATGCATATTTGTTGGTTCTACCTAAGGAATTATTGGAATCAGTCAAAAAAAGACTGCAGATGTATGTCTTGCGTTCAGATGTGATATTAACAGATAGCTCGGATGAGCTATGTCTAATTGGGCTAAGTTATTCCGATGTTCAGATGAACGAACCATCTTCACCTGAACAGTTATTTGCAACAACTCAACAAGAAAATATAACGGTGAACCTTTCCTCAGATCAGAATCGTTGCCTGATTATTGCTGAGGCAGATAACGCTCAAAAGCTCTGGTCAGAACAGGTCAAGCAAGGCTTTCAGCCGGAAAATTCAGATCAGTGGCGCTATCTTGATATTATTTCAGGGATTCCCTGGCTTACTATTGAGACCTCGGAGGAATTCATTCCGCAAATGCTAAATCTTGATAAATTGGGCGGTATCAGTTTCACCAAGGGCTGTTATACCGGTCAGGAAATTGTTGCCCGTACTCACTATCTGGGCACGGCGAAAAGGGAAATGTTTCTCGCTGAGTGCGATACGTCAACCCCGCCTGAGCCAAACTCAACAATCATTGACGATGGTAAGGACGCAGAACAAAGTATAGGTAAGGTGCTTTGCGCACAAACCAGACAAAATATTTGTAAAATGCTCATTGTATTGCAAGTTCCTGATACAAATACTTGCAAGCTCAGGCTAAAAGATCATAATCAGGACAAAATCAAATTATTGGCGGTATAATTCTTCTTAATTTAGTTACCAGTCCGGTTCTGTAGCAGAAGTATTGCCCTGCTTCAAACTACTTGAGAGACTTTTCAGAAAGATAGGGGAGTAAAGTATTAATGTGCTATCTGTCGTCGGGCACCCATTGCTTTTGTTTCTCACCTTAATGCCGATGAATCCATACTTGTTATAAATTCTAAATACATGATCAATACACAAGCAGTCTTACGTTTTCGACGACTAGGCATCATGACAATTTTCGCAGTTTATTTTGTAATACTGGTTGGCGGGATTGTGCGGGCTTCCGGTGCTGGAATGGGTTGCCCTGATTGGCCAACTTGCTTTGGACAATGGATACCGCCTACCGAAGAGTCTCAGTTACCCGCCAATTATCATGAGATTTATGCTGAACGCGGCTATGAAAATACCCAATTCAATCCGGTAAAAACCTGGACTGAGTACACTAATCGGTTGGTTGGTGTGACGATTGGTTTTTTTATTTTCCTGACAGCCTGGTCGTCACGCATCTATCTTAAGACGGATAAAACCATTTTCTATTTGGCGGTGAGCGTGTTTTTTCTGGTCGGGTTTCAAGGATGGCTGGGATCCACGGTGGTTGCAAGCAACCTCAAACCTTTCATGATCACATTACACATGCTGCTGGCTTTATTTATAGTTGCATTGCTGATTTATACGATTGCCCGTTCGCAACGGGATTATATCGCCCAGATTGATACCCGGTTACTGCCGGCCAAGTTTAAAACGGTGCTAATAGCTGGAATGGTTATGACTCTGCTGCAAGTCGCTATGGGTACTCAGGTCAGGGAGGCAGTGGATTTTATTGCGCATCAACACGCTTATATTGAGCGACAATACTGGCGTGACGACTTTCCTGTGATCTTTTATATACACAGATCGTTTTCTTCTATTATTCTTTTCACTAACCTTTGGCTGGTCTGGAAAATTTATCAATCGGTTGATAGAAAAAGCCTATTGATGCGTACCGGATTATTCCTTGCTTCACTCGTTGTTACAGCAATCATAGCGGGCATCACGCTCGATAGACTGGGTGTGCCGCCGATTGCCCAACCGATACACCTGTTGATGGCTAACCTCATCTTCGGCGTACAGTTTTTTCTTTATATTTGCCTGAATTACTCCTCAAAAAATCAGGCGTAAATCATTCGTTTTAAGCTCATCTGACCAAAATCTTGGGCACGCTTCGTGTTTGTAGAATAAGCTTTTTTTGCGTGGAGTAGTGAGGGCAGGGGATTGTCAGTAAATTAGTTTTTAGTGTCCAATTTAGTTATGGCAGTTCTGGCCAAGTCACTTAATTCTGAGCCATCTTGTTGGCAATAAGCAATAATGGCGTTGCGCATTCTTGGGTCCCATGATCTTAAAATGTGATTTCTGACGCCTTCCGCTGCAATTTCTTTATCGCTTTCTGAGTTAAAGAAATTAGCTATATCATTGGCCATTTTGACGAGTCTTTCTATTTTCATCATGAGTTGTTTATTGAATTAAATAAGGTAGTTGTTATGCGTTAGTCGTTGCGGATGGGTATAGACAACATGCTGATCATCACGGGCAAAACCGATCAAAGTAAGCCCTGCTTCATTAGCCAGTCGTATGGCTAAGCCGGTAGGGGCGGAAATAGCCGCTAATAGTGTAATGCCGACCCAAGCGGTTTTTTGTACCATTTCGTAACTGGCGCGACTGGTAACAATGACAAATCCAGCAGATAGGTCTTTGCCGGTACGCAGTAAAAAACCGATTAATTTATCTAGCGCGTTATGTCGCCCGACATCTTCTCTTATATCTAAAATTCCCTGTCCAGGTACCGCCCAAGCTGCTGCATGGACTGATCCGGTTAATTGGTTCAGACTTTGCCGTTGCTTGATTTCTGCCAAGGCGGAGGTCAAATCTTTTGCGGTTATGGTTAAGCCGTCATTAACAGGAGCCGGTTGGCGAATAGCTTGTTGCAATGTGCTGGCGCCACATAGGCCGCAACCAGTACGGCCGGTTAGATTACGTCCTTTATCGGCTAGACATTGAAAGCGGTTTTCAGGGATTTTTATCTGTACTTCGATTCCATTTGAGCGGTTATAAACCCGCGCAGATAACAATTCTTGCGGGCTCTTAATAATGCCTTCTGTAATACTGAAACCCAGAGCAAATTCTTCCAAATTAGTCGGGGTGGCCAGCATGACGACATGCGGTACCCCGTTGTAAATTAAAGAAATTGGTACTTCTTCAGCAATATAGTCCTGCTGTAGTGAATGCTGGTCACCTTTCCAGCGCTCAACGGTACTCTGCTGATAACTCGGCCATCCCAAGTCTGATGCTAACGATTGCATGACTGCATTATCGTTAGTCATTATGTATTCCCTGTTCAAGGAGATCCAGTTGCTTTTCTGAAAACGCCTGGTATTCCTGCTGCCATTCCGAAGGTTGACTGACCTTGGTGACTTGCACAGCCGTCACTTTGTATTCAGGGCAATTGGTGGCCCAATCAGAATTGTCGGTCGTAATGACGTTGGCGCCAGATTCAGGAAAGTGGAAGGTTGTGTAAACAACACCTGGCTGCACACGGTCGCTAATCAAGGCGTGCAGCACTGTTTCACCGGCACGACTTTTAATGCCTACCCAATCACCGGTTTTCAGGCCTCTGTCTTCAGCATCGTGTGGATGAATTTCCAGGCGGTCTTCTGCATGCCACGCGACATTATCAGTGCGGCGCGTTTGGGCGCCAACATTATATTGAGACAAAATACGTCCCGTAGTCAGGATTAACGGGAATTTGCTGGTGGTGCGTTCCGCCGTTGCAACAAATTCGGTTAGCATGAACAAGCCTTTACCGTTATCGCGCAAGAAATGTTGCGTGTGCATGATCGGCGTGCCTTCCGGCGCTTCATCATTACAAGGCCATTGTATGCTGCCGAGGCGGTCAATTTTTTCATAGCTGACCCCCTTAAAGCTGGGCGTAAGCTGCGCAATTTCATCCATGATTTCTGATGGATGGCTGTAATTCATAGGATAGCCCATGGCATTCGATAGCATTTGCGTGACTTCCCAATCCTGATAACTCGCTAATGGAGACATGACTCTACGGACAGGTGAAATACGGCGTTCTGCATTGGTAAACGTGCCGTCTTTTTCTAAAAAGGATGCGCCGGGTAAAAATACATGAGCGAATTTAGCTGTCTCATTGAGGAATATATCCTGAACAATCACACATTCCATTGAGCGCAGGGCAGAATGAACGTGTTTAATGTCTGGATCAGACTGGGCAATATCCTCGCCTTCGCAGTACAGTCCCATGAAGCTGCTGTCTAACGCTGCCTCGAACATGTTGGGAATACGCAAGCCGGGTTCTGAATTCAGCTCAGCATGCCATGCTTTTTCAAACAATTGATGGGTTTCAGGATCAGATACATGCCGGTAACCGGGTAATTCATGGGGGAATGAACCCATGTCACAAGAGCCCTGAACATTATTTTGTCCACGTAACGGGTTAACTCCCGCACCGTTGTGGCCTAAATTGCCTGTTGCCATTGCCAGATTGGCAATGCCGATTACCATGGTGGAGCCTTGGCTGTGTTCGGTTACTCCTAAACCATAATAAATGGCTGCATTGTTAGCCGTGGCGTAAAGCCTTGCTGCTGCCCTGACTTCAGCAGCAGGAACGCCTGTTATGGATTCGCTGGCTTCCGGTGAATGGTGCTCTTGTGCAACAAATGTTTTCCATTTAGCAAATGATGCAATTTCGCAACGCTCATTGACAAAGGCTTCGTCGATTAAATTTTCTGTGACGACAACATAGGCTAAGGCGTTGATCAAAGCGACATTGGTGCTTGGACGCAATTTAAGATGATGGCTGGCTTTGATATGAGGCGATTTGATCAGATCGATTTCACGCGGATCAGCAACAATAAGTTTTGCGCCTTGACGTAAACGCTTTTTCATTAACGAAGCGAATACAGGGTGTCCATCAGTTGGATTGGCGCCAATTACCAAAACAACATCGGCTTTCATGACCGAGTCAAAATCCTGTGTTCCTGATGATTCACCAAAGGTTTGTTTAAGTCCGTAACCGGTAGGTGAATGGCAAACCCGCGCACAGGTATCGACATTATTATTGCCGAAACCTGCGCGTATCAGTTTTTGCATGATGTAGACTTCTTCGTTGGTGCAACGAGAAGAGGTGATGCCGCCGATTGAGTCTTTGCCGTATTTTGCCTGGATGCGTTTTAATTCCGACGCGGCATGATTAATGGCTTCTTCCCAGCTGACTTCCTGCCATGCGTCTTTAATGCTGGCACGGATCATTGGCTTGGTGATGCGGTCTTTGTGCGTGGCATAACCAAACGCAAAACGTCCCTTTACGCAGGAGTGGCCGTGATTGGCCTTGCCGTCCTTGTGCGGCACCATGCGGATGACTTGTTCGCCCTTCATCTCCGCTCTGAACGAGCACCCGACGCCGCAATAAGCGCAGGTTGTCACGATTGCATGTTCAGGCACTCCGTTGTCAATCACCGATTTTTCCATCAGAGTTGCCGTTGGGCAGGCCTGTACGCAAGCGCCGCAGGAAACGCATTCAGAATCCATGAAAGGCTGGTTCTGGCTGGGCGATACTTTGGAATCAAAGCCGCGACCGTCAATGGTCAGGGCAAAAGTTCCCTGGGTTTCT
>JBAZTN010000199.1:0-5690 GCA_041661895.1 Methylobacter sp.
AGCTTGGCGGTCTTATCAGTGTCGCCGATCCCATCAAATCGTCAACGCCGGAAGCGCTGAAAGCCCTGCACGAATCAGGAATAAAAGTCGTCATGCTAACGGGCGACAACAAAATCACGGCCAACGCGGTGGCAAAAAAACTCGGCATAGACCGGGTCGAAGCGGAAGTATTACCCGAACAGAAAACTGAAATCGTTAAACAGCTACAGGCCGAAGGCCATATCGTGGCAATGGCGGGTGACGGCATCAACGATGCACCGGCATTGGCGCAGGCGCATGTAGGTATTGCCATGGGTACGGGAACTGATGTCGCCATGGAAAGTGCGGGAGTCACGCTGGTCAAAGGCGATCTGCGTGGAATCGCCCGCTCGCGGCTCTTAAGTCAAGCTACCATGAGCAATATCCGCCAGAATCTATTCTTCGCTTTCATTTACAACGTCCTCGGCGTTCCCGTTGCAGCCGGTGTGCTGTATCCATTCTTCGGTATTTTGCTTTCACCGATGATTGCGGCGGCAGCGATGAGTTTCAGTTCGGTTTCAGTCATCACGAACGCTCTGCGCCTTAGACGTTTATCGCTTTAACAACCATTGCCAAGCTTTTATATAAAGAGGCCGTTGAGACGAACTTGAATATCGCAAATATGCACCGCTAAAAATCAATCATAGCCGCCCGCTACGATGCAATCGGCGGTTAACCTGCCAGTGATAGATCCTGGCGAGCAACGGACGAATCAGCGGCAAACCGATCAGCCAGGCCAGCGGTTTCAGCAAAGGCACTTTGCTCATCAGCAGGATATAAGCATCCATCTCGGATAGAATCTGCAGGTTTTCATCCTGAACATGCAGTTCGGTTAGCGCCTTGTGAGGGTCGATGCCGATTTTACGCAGTTGCTCTTCCTGGCCGGTGATGTCGATCCAGCAGACATTTTCTCCATCTTTACCGGCGAGTTTTTCATAGGTCAGTCTGTCTTTGACGCATCTTGGGCAGGCTCCATCGTAGTAAACCTTAACTTTGGCTTCATTCTGGCTCATGTCGATTGCCTCCTATCGGCGAGGGTGATAACAAAATTTACAGGCAGGTTTTATGGTTTTATCAGAAAACCCTGAACTTACACCTCTCAAACTGGATAGCCGATCAGAGAGATTGCAAATTATTTTTTATGCGTATTTTCATGTTGGTTTGACAACCAAACTACAACTTGAGAACGCGTTGTTTATTGGGTACATTAGGGCTTGAGGCAAATATCAGAAAGCAATCTGTTCTCAAAGCACAGGGATGTCATTAAATCTTATTGTTGATTGTGAAATAGTTTATCAAGGCTAAGTTTTTTTCCATCCTTTTATAATTAATCAGGCAGTAAAATTCTTGAAGAGGTTTTTATGCAATCAACAAAATATTTACGGTACATTACTGGAGCCGTGGCTTTGTCTGTTTCATGTTTGGTTTTTTCAGACTCATCTTTTGCCCAAAATAAACAGATTGAAAGAATCGTGGTATTTGGCTCCAGCTTAAGCGACTCGGGTAATGCCTTCGTTTTGCTCTCTGACCCTGCTTCATTTGGTTTTAGTGAAGAGTGCATTGGGCTAATGGGTTCCCCGGCCAATGTACCTCCCTATGATGCTTTGGATGATTTGCTTATACCAGACGGCAGCTATGCTAAAGGCGGGCATCATGAGGCCAATGGCGCTACATGGATAGAGCAGTTTGCGCGGGGCAAAGGCTTGTCTGGTAATGTGCTGCCTGCCTTAAGGAATCCAGGGATACAGGCTAGTAATTATGCAGTGGGTGGTGCCCGTGCTTCAGATTATCCGTGCCGCTTCAATTTGGCAGATCAGCTGGATGAATATCAGAGAGACTTTTCGGCGACATCCGCTAACACTTTAGTTGTGCTTGAAATAGGCGGTAATGATGTTCGGGATGCTTTAGCCGGATTGTTAGCAGGATTGCCTGGGGATCCAATAAATACTGCTACCGATAATATTGAAGGTGCTATCCGAACGCTTTATGGCCAAGGTGCCAGAAATTTTTTATTAGTCAATGTACCGGCTATTGGGAAAACACCCGCTGTAAAAATTCTTGATGCTTTTATTTCTAGTTTTGGTTCTGTTCCTCCTGGTTTTGTGGTGACGACTGCAAACAATTTGGCCGGAAGTTTTAATTTAAAACTAGCGCAGCTGCAAGTTGATTTGAATCAGGACCACGGCTTATCAGGGATTGATGTGCAGACGCTGAATCTTTATGGGTTGCTTAATGAAATTATTGAAAATCCAGTCTCGTTTGGAATTATAAATACTGATGATGCTTGTGTGACGCCGAATATTGCGCCGTTCCAATGCAAAAAACCTGATACTTATTTGTTTTGGGACGGGATACACCCCACCAAAGTCGTTCATGACATCATGGCCCAGCGAGCCGCCGAAGTTCTTCTGACGCCCACACCATAAGGCCGGAGGAGGGTTGAGCAATTTAATGCTCAACCCTTTGACCTTGTTTTGTGTGCATAGGCATGAAATTGAAGTCGAATAATTCAAGCTGTAAAACAGCATCCAATATTTGCCGCTTTCAGCTTCTGTTTTTACCAGATCACGCGAGAAACTAAATATCATATAACACTATCTTAGTGAATTTTACCGATTAATTTTGGCACTGTTAGCCGGCAAAAATTCGTCGTTGAATAACAAAATCAGGATTTGATCGACAATGAATTTTTTTAAACGCGCACGTACTCGATACATTCTGCATCGCCATGCCATTGCGCATGCCCTGTGGGCAGAAGTTGCCGAAAAACTAGCCCCTTTGCAGGGTATGACTGCGGTTGAGAAAGCGCACTTGCGGGAACTGAGTACGCTGTTTTTGCATGAAAAAAAGTTCTTCGGCGCTCAGGAGCTCCAACTCACTGACGCAATGCGTGTGACTATCGCTATCCAGGCCTGCCTTCCGGTGCTTGGGCTCGGGATTGGCTGTTTGTCTGGATGGACCGAGATCATCGTTTATCCGGGTGCATTTCGGATTGCCAGGGACGACAGGGATGCGGCGGGTGTTGTACATCATCAGGAACAGGCGCTAATCGGCGAATCATGGTCGCGAGGGCCACTCATATTGTCATGGGACGATGTTGAGCGGGATATGCTGGGGAAACAATCCGGCCGCAATGTCGTGATTCATGAAATTGCCCATAAGCTGGATGTGTTAAACGGCAGTGCCAATGGTTACCCGCCTCTACATTATGGGATGGACGTCACACAGTGGGCAGCTTCGCTGAGCGCCGCCTATCAGGCATTGGTTCAACGAGTCGAGCATCACCATCGTGCATGCATTGATCCTTATGCCGCGACGAACCCTGCGGAGTTTTTTGCAGTAATCAGTGAATATTTTTTTTGTGCGCCTGAGATTCTTCATGCGCACTTTGCTGAGGTTTATCAGCAACTCCAGCTTTATTATCGGCAGGACCCGTTGAGCCGTGTTCATTGTGAGTAAACAGATACCATGCCCGCTGTTCAACGAAGAAAATCAACAAATCCTGCAAATATTGCTACGTCAGAAAATCAACTTTGGTAAACTTTGCGCTGGGCGTTAGTACCTGCATTTTGGCAAGTTGATTCAATTCGATCTGCTGTTTTTGCCCATTATCGATAACCAGGTATTCTTGCTTATCGCTAGTGGTAAGCATATCCAGCGCCTTGCCTTCAATCGTTTGATGGTCTTTTAGCGTCAGTTTCACCCGATAGCCGTACATGCAGGCGATTTCAAGGTAATCGTGTAACTCGCAGGATATGGAACATTGATTCATAATTTTTTCTTTCATGCCAAATTTATATGTTAGCCTAGCGCATTTAAATACCTTAAATAATTTAATACAAAATAGATCAATGAGTAAACTACCCAATTGCCCTAAGTGTGGCTCAGAATACACTTACAATGATGGAACCATGTACATTTGCCCCGAATGCGCACACGAATGGCCACAAGACGCGCAAGCCGAAAGCGGGGACGATGCAGGTCGTGTGATCAAAGATGCCAACGGTAATGTATTGCAAGATGGTGATACTGTTACTGTAATTAAAGACCTCAAGATTAAAGGTTCGTCCCTTGTGGTCAAGGTCGGAACTAAAGTTAAAAATATTCGGCTAGTCGATGGTGATCATGATATCGACTGTAAAATTGACGGTATCGGCGCAATGCAGTTGAAATCAGAGTTTGTGAAAAAGATTTAATCAACCCGCGTTCGGAGCTGATGACTTTGAATATCCTCTTTCATCAAGCTTCGAACGTGATATGTTGGTTTTAACAGCCAATTTTAATTTCACAAACCCAATCCAAACAACACCCCCCACCGCATCCGGCCCATTTATACATCATCGGACATAAAACCAGTAGGCAACCTACCTGCGTCAGGAGTATTACCTTGGCGGCCTTGCAAGAGTAGGGCGCGGATACGCTGATGAACTTTTTTCTGTTCGGCTCGAAGCTTTTCTGCTGCTTCTTTGGCTATGCCTTCCTGACGGGCGTGCCAACCATCGATGATAATCTGAGATACCAGTGTACCCAAAAACACACCAGGGCGATTTGTAGTATGAGGATCACGGCGTTTTTTTCCTGGGGATAAAAAATCCGCTGAATTAAATCGACGGCTTAATCATCAATCTAATCCACTGCGAGAACCCATTAAATGCCATGCTCTTGTTGGTTGCCGCTTAGATTAGTCGCTATCTGATACCTGTGTTTCAGTCGTGAAGCAAGATTCCAAGTATCTGTGTTCAGCAAATCGCATCAATTCAGAAAGAGATTAATTTGACTGCAAGGCCGGGCGGGATAAAATCACTATGACGCTTATCAACTTGCCGCAAGTCATCCGATAGGTTCACATCCAATTTACTTTAAGAGGCCATTATGAAAGGCGATAAGAAAATTCTGGAAATTCTCAACGGTCTGCTTGCCGGAGAGCTAAGCGCTTCCGATCAATACCTGATCCATGGTGAAATGTTCGCCGATTTCGGCCTGAACCATCTCGCAGAAAAAAGCCTGCACGAGTCCGAACATGAACGACAGCATGCCCGTGCCTTGATTCAACGTATTCTGTTTTTGGAAGGAACACCCAACCTGGCCAAACGCCAGGCCTTGACTGTCGGCAGCAAGGTGCCGGAAATGCTAAAAGCCGACCTGGAGGTTGAATATCACGTGGTCGGCGAGCTGAAAAAAGCCATCGCTGCCTGCGAAAAAGTCGGGGATTATGTGACCCGCGATATGCTGGTCGTGCAACTGGATGATACGGAAATGGACCATGCCTACTGGCTGGAGCAACAGCTACGTCTGATCAGCCTAGTGGGGCTGGAAAATTATCAGCAAAGTCAAATGAAACCGGGCATTTAAGCTAGCGAGGGCACCGACATGAAAGGCGAAAAAAAAATCATCGAAATTCTCAACAAGGTACTGAAAAACGAACTAACCTCGATTAACCAGTATTTCCTGCATGCCCGCATGTTTCGTCACTGGGGACTGGAAAAACTCAACGACTACCAGTACAAGCAATCGATCCGTGTCATGAAGGAAGCCGATGAGATTATCGAGCGTATCTTGTTTCTGGAAGGTCTGCCCAATCTGCAAGACCTCGGAAAACTACTGATCGGCGAAAATGTTGTCGAATGTTTAAACGGTGATCTGGAATACGAAAAAAATATTCAGCGGCCAAT
>JBAZTN010000200.1:0-5624 GCA_041661895.1 Methylobacter sp.
CGCCGACAAATGCACAGGAACTATTCCAGGCAGCAAGGTTGACGCTAATGGTTGCCCAATCAGCCTTGAGCTGAAAGGTGTACAGTTCGGGTATGATTCAGCCGATTTGACGCTAAATGCAAGGATAATTCTGGATGGTGTTGCGGACAGTCTTATCGCTTTCCCGCAGAAAAATGACATCGAGGTTCATGGTCATACCAGCAGCGAAGGCACCAACGCGCATAACATGAAATTATCACAACGTCGCTCGCAGGCGGTTGCAGATTACCTCAAGCTTAAAGGCGTTACCAACAGAATGTATGCAAAAGGTTTTGGTGAAAACTCGCCGATTGCCGATAACAGCACAGAAGCAGGTAAATCTCAAAACCGTCGTGTTGAGTTGATCTGGGTCGGCAATTAAGAAGTTTTGACAACAAAAACTTTCTAATTCGGCAAACAAAAAACCCGCTCTCGAAGCGGGTTTTTTTTGCTTACTGCAACACGAACCTTCATTGATGCAATGCATCCCATATCGGCTGCAACAGCTCCTGACATTGCTGCTCAAAAGACTCGCCCAACATCAACTCCATGTCCGCTACATTGCCATAAAGCCGCCTGAGTTCCGGCTCATACGGTTGCTGGGCGGTTCTGGCCAGCTGCTCCCTTGCGGCATCAAGCGCTGACTTTGACGCCCGGCTACTGAATTTTAATTTATAAGCCTGTTTGACGTAGGCTAAAGCCGCTTCTACAAAAAACGCATCCGGCTGCTTTTGACCCAGTCGGTATATCTCTATCAATGCCGCAAGATGCTCCGGCTGGCAATATTCCGGCAACAAAACCAAATCTTCATCGGCACTGAGCAAATAAACCGGTTGCACCTGAACTTGGTTAATACACAATGCATGCAGCCAGGCACAAATAAAATCCTTACCTTTAAGATCGGCATAGCGATAAATCAGACTGCCGTTCTTATAGCGATTGCCCAACTTGCCGACCAGTCGACAGCCGTTCCCAGTTCGATCAAGCGTGGGAACATGTATATCAACAAGCAAATCATCCAACGGCGCGCCCGGATTTTTGGCCTTGATGCGCCCGACAAATTCTTTAATCACCGCCTGTTGTCGGCCAAACTCCAGCTCACCCGGCACACCGGATAACCATCGGCCCTGAGCTTGCAATTTTTTTACCAATACTTCTTCGCCGTTTAACATCTCCCGTATCCATTCATGATAGATAGCATATCCATCAAGATTGGCTATGGTAAACGGTTCACGCTCTTCGGCGTCGGCCTCTATACCATAGAAACGCAGATCCAGTTGTCGCCGCATAAAATAGCGTTGCGGGTGCTGGAAAAAGCTGAACAGTTCGTTCAACTCAATCACTTCGGTTTCAGCGTCATCTTCGGGGACTGTTCCTTGCCACCAAAAATCCATGGGGGCGACCGGCCCTTCGTTCCTACTGGATAATGCTCTGGCGGTTTCGCAATCAGCCTCAGAAAAACTGAACAAATCCGATGCACCGTCAAAATAACGCGGACTGAAAGATTGCAACGGTTGCCAAACAATCAGGCCTGAAAGCTGATAACTCTCCTGCAAAACCTCCAACAATTCACTGATAACGACAGACGGCGGGATGGCATCATTATGGCTGATCGATTGGCCGATATAAGTCATAATCAACTGCTGTCTGGCAGACAACAGAATTTCCAGAAACTGGTACCGGTCATCGGCCCGGCGTGAGCGATCACCTTTGCGGAAGTTTTGAGCCAGCAAATCGAAAGTCGGATTGCGCTCAATCTTGGGAAACTCGCCATCATTCATGCCCAATAGCGCAATCACCTTGAATGGAATCGACCGCATCGGCAGCATCGAGCAAAAAGTCAATTGCCCGCGCAAAAAGCCGTTGGATGATTTGCGCTCGGAAACCATGCCCTCCAACCAGGTAACAATTACTTGCAACTCGACATTATCATCATGAACGGCAGATAGATCAGCGGACAATTCCGCGAGCAGCTCGTTAAGCTGCTGACGCTCAACCGGGTCGGCAGCAGCCAATAACTGGTCGGCGTAGTAATAAAGCTGCGCACTCCAGCTCTTAAGCGTTTTCGCCTGCTTTAATTCCGCACTGGCTTTAAACAATAGCTGCATGAAATCGCACAATCCGCCCAAAGCCAGCGCCGACGAGCCTTCAATGTCTACATAAGGCAGCACGCGATCAATGCTCCCCGGGGCATCAATAAAATCATCATCGCTGCCCACCGCATAACCCATCAGCAGTCTATCCAGCGCCGCCTGCCAGGTGTTTTCGTTAAGTTCGGGCAGTACGAGTTCCTGTTTGTGTTTTGCCGATTTGCCCCAGCGCACATGGGTATCCTGTACCCAGTGTTTAATCAATTCCAGATCGGTCTCAGACAAGCCAAAGCCCGGGTATACCACCGGCTGTTCCAGCAAATCCAGCACAGCCTGCCAGCCAAAACGGCCCTGGCTCAAGCTTAAAAAACGGATAAAAGCATCCAGCGCACTGTTGCTCAAGCGCAAACTGCGGTCGGCAATCGCATGCTGAATGTCGTCAAAAACGGCCGAGATAAACGGCTCATACTCCTGAATATCGGGCGCCATAACCACAATATCGCGCAGCTCCAGCGTTGCATCGGCCTCCAGCGCCTGTAACAACTGGTTTCTTAAGACTTCAACCTCACGCATTCTGGAATGGCAGGCATGGATGCTGATGGAGTCGTCTTTTTGCAGAGCCTGCCCATCCAGCCGGTTATTTAAAATATCGTTTTGCAACTGCTGAAGATTATTCCGCGCCTCGCTCAACTCAAAGCTTTCCGGTTCAAAATCAAACTGAGCCTGCTCCAGCAGCATCTCCTGAAATTCACGCCCTTGCTGCCCCAATGTTGATAATAGCGGATGTCCGGTAAAGTTTTCATCGTTTGTACGCTGGCGCTTGGTTTCCAGATCAGCCCAAAAGCCTTGCGCCGGATTGAGCAAAAAAAGATGCAACTGACAATGTTTCGACAGTCCTTCCAGGTAACTCAAAAATAACGGTGGCATGGTATTTAGTCCGAACACCGAGATCCGCTCCGGCAATTGCTGACTAAAAGCGCCTTGGTCTGCGGCATTCAACTTGGCGATCACATCCAGCCATAACGAACCGCGATGTTTGCTGCCGGTCTGTGCGGTTATTTGCAGCCATAGCGCTTGCTGCCAACGCTCGGCAACTGTTTGGTATAGCAACTGACCCTTTTGCCAAGCCTCCAGCATATCCGGTCGCATCATCTGGTACTGGTCAAACATCTGCGATAACTGCTGAGCCACTTGGTAGCGTTTTAAAGCGACATTCTCGCCTGACAGATACTGCTGCAACGGTAAAAACTCATCACCCTCCAGCTTCCTTAGTAATGCCTCAATCCGCCAAAGCATCAGATTACGCTCAAAAGCCGCATCACTTAACCGGCTGTCTATGTTTTGTGCCAAGGAACTGAAAAATTTGCCGGGAAATAAAAACTCATAATTGCCCCAGACCTTAAATTGATCGGCTAACTGCTGCGATAACCAGCGCTCCATGCCCTGGCTCTGAATCAGAAACACTTCCTTTTCAAAAGGCGATGTTAAAGGCGAGTTTTCGATGACTGCCGTCAAATGCGCGACCAGATTCTCAGTTTTATTGGAGCTATGCAGGATAAACATGGGTTTTGTTAAATATTAGAGGCTGTGCGTTATTGTAGACTATCCCGCGTCATACGGCCTTAGCTTCAATCTGATTTGGCAGTATGCTGAGGGCTGACCCTAACACTTATAGATAAAGAATTATGGGGGGCTGGATGACCCGACCAAACCTTCTAAAATCGATCCGCGCGAATTAATCCGTAAGCACGACTGCATGGATGCAGGAGGTAGAGCAACGCAGGAGCACTTGCCGAGGAGCATTACGGTAATCTGGTACGCGATCTGTTTACCGATGATCCTGAAAAAGTCATTCTCAAACAATTAAACGAGGCCAATACCTATTTAAGAGAACTTGCAGCATTAAGAGCCCATTATGATCCGGTGCGCAACACGCGATCGAGAGTTATTAGGCAAAGCTTCCGCTCCTGCTCACGCCCCTTACCTACATCCTTGTAGGCAAAGACAGCATCTCTGTGCTTGAGCGGACTATCGAGAAAGAAGCCGGTACCGAAATTGGCAAAGCAGACCGACAAAAGCTGATCGATCTGGAAAACGATACCGGGCTGTTGGGTAAGCTTTTTAAATCCTGATTTTACAACTATAAAGCGCGGAAAAACTCGTCCTAATTTGTCGAGGTTGCCTTAGGCTTTAATGGCTCAACCTCGATTTCAAAATCCATCTGAATCCGTTTTGCAACGGCTTTCACTTCCTTTTTATCCTTAAAGGGGCCGGCAATAACCTGATAGGCATCGTCTTTTTTAACTTTACGGGCGGGTATGATCGGCCCTTGATGATTGAGCATCGTTGCCAGTTGCTGCGCTTCTGTTTCGTTTTTGAAGCTGGCCACCAAAACCGCCCAATCGCTATCCTTTAATTCGTCAATAACGGGTTGGCCGTGGAGCTGATCCGGATGCCCCAGCAGCAAAGCCGTTTCCGATATTTCAGCTATATCCGGGCTTTGCACAAGTACCGGCGTGGGAATGCCGTCCGAGCGCTGAAGAATGCGCTCAACTTTTTCCCAATCGACAGCAACTTTTTTTTCATCGCTGATTTCATGCAATTGCTTCAATACCTGTTTTTTTAGCTTGGCTTTATTTTTTGCCCATTTTTCCAGCGGTTCATGCGCTTCAAGGTACAGCATATCCTGATGCCATGCGGTCATGTAGGGCTGATGAACAATGCGCACCGGCATTCCGACCGCTGCTTTCTTGAACAATACTTCAATATCCTCCGGATAAAGCTGCACACAGCCATGACTGATCTGCATACCGATACCATAGGGTTTGTTGGTACCATGAATCAGATAACCCGGTATACCAAGTCGCATTGCATAAAGTCCCAACGGATTATCAGGCCCGGCACCAACTACTTTGGGCAATGAATCGCCCTTTTCTGCATGTTCTCGATGAATGGATTCAGGCACATTCCAGGATGGATTGGCCTTTTTAGCGACGATGCTGGTCTTACCCATCGGTGTATTCCATCCCTGTCGCCCAATGCCGACGGGATAAGTAAATAGTTTGTCCGGCTGCTTTTTGGGATAGTAAAACAGCCGCATATTTGCCAGATTCAGAGTAATGCCTTCATGGGGAGCGTCAGGCAGAATAAAGCGCAAAGGCAGAATAACTCGGCTACCCGGCTCAGGTGTCCAGGGGGGGATATTGGAATTAGCGAGACTGATGTCGTTGTAGCCAAGACCAAAATGTCGGGCTATATCAGGCAGGGCGTCATTTTCCTGCGTGTTGACTGCGGCAATCGTGCCGACCATATTTTGACCCTCGGATAACTGAAATTCGTGGGTGGCAATATTTTCAGCTACCGGTGGCGGAGGAGAACGCACCGGCAGACTCTGACAGCCGATAAGCAGCAACGCCGCGGATAATAGCGTAAGCGGCAAGATTGATCTTTTACAGTTAATCATATTAATTTTGAATTATTCTAAGACAATCATATGTAAATAGTGACTAAAGAGCA
>JBAZTN010000201.1:0-5613 GCA_041661895.1 Methylobacter sp.
TTGTTTCTTATCCATTACGCTACCTTACTTCTTCTTAGCTTCTTTTCTTGCAACATGCTCTTCAGCGTATCTAACACCTTTACCTTTATAGGGTTCAGGCGGACGATAAGCTCTAATTTTTGCAGCAACTTCGCCTACCTGCTGCTTGTCACTTCCTTTGACGACAATTTCTGTTTGGCTTGGTGTTTCGACTGAAACCCCTGCAGGAACTTCAAAATCTACCGGATGAGAAAATCCAAGTGCAAGATTAAGAATATTACCCTTAGCTTGGGCCCTATAGCCCACGCCAACCAACGTTAGTTTCTTTTCAAAGCCCGCTGAAACGCCCGTAACCATATTGTTTACAATTGCCCTAGCTGTTCCAGCTTGAGCAGTAGCTTTTTTATCATCTTTATCCCACTGCATAGATATGACATTGTCCACAATGTCTATACTAACAGCAGAATTAAAATCATAAGACATTTGACCATTGCTTCCCTTTACGGTCATATTATTACCCTCTAGTTTTATATCCACACCTTTTGGGATAATAACTGGAGCTTTAGCAATTCTTGACATATCCTGACCTACAGTTTAACAAACAGTACAAATGACTTCACCGCCATGTCCAATTGCACGAGCAGCTCTATCTGTCATAACACCGTTTGATGTTGACACGATAGCAATCCCTAGCCCGCCAAGAACTTTTGGCAATTCATCCTTAGATTTATAAATACGTAAACCAGGTTTACTAATTCTTTTTATATTTTCAATTACAGGAGCGCCTTTATAGTATTTCAATTCGATAGTCATTTCTGAATGACTCCCGCTTGATTCTACTGTGTAGTCTGTAATAAAACCTTCTTCTTTTAATACCTTAGCAATAGATATCTTTAATTTTGACGAAGGTTGTTTAACAATTTTTTTTCCAGCAGATTGACCATTTCTAATGCGGGTCAGCATATCTGCAACTGGGTCTGTCATACTCATCTTAATTTCTCCAAACTTGATCTAACAGATCTTACCAACTTGCCTTTACCACGCCTGGCACGTCGCCACGCATTGTTGCCTCTCTTAGTTTATTTCGACTAAGACCAAACTTACGGTAATAACCATGCGGACGTCCAGTCAAATTGCAACGGTTACGGACTCTTGTCACGCTTGAGTCTCTTGGTAGTTTTTGAAGTTGTAAGTGAGCAGATTCTTTATCTTCAAATGTAGCATTTGGATCTCTGATTATTTCTTTCAGAGATTTACGTTTAACATCATATTTCTGTACTAACTTCTTACGCTTATCTTCACGCGCAATCATTGATTTTTTTGCCATTCTAAAATCGCCCTTTAGTTCTTAAATGGAAAATTGAAAAGCTTTAACAACGCCAAACCTTCTTCATTGGTTTTTGCTGTCGTTGTAATGGTAATATCCATGCCGCGTAAAGTGTCAATTTTGTCATAATCAATTTCTGGGAAAATGATTTGCTCCTTAACACCCATTGAATAGTTACCACGCCCATCAAAGCTTTTAGGACTCAATCCTCTAAAGTCACGAATTCGAGGAATAGAAATACTTATTAAACGATCTAAAAATTCATACATCTTATCGCTACGCAATGTTACTTTGCATCCGATAGGCATGTCATCACGAATTTTAAAACCCGCAATCGATTTTCTTGACAAGGTAACAACAGGTTTTTGACCGGCAATTTTCTCCATGTCGCTTACTGCTGCTTGCAAGAACTTTTTATCAGCAACTGCCTCACCAACACCCATATTGAGAGTGATTTTTGTGATTCGCGGCGCTTGCATCACAGATCCATAGGAGAACTGCTTTACTAATGCTGGAAGGATTCTTTCTTTATATTCAGTTTCTAGTCTAGCCATGATTCATTTACACCCTACGCATCAACAACTTCATTTGTTGACTTAAAATATCTGACTTTCTTTCCATCTTCTAGAAACTTAAAGCCGACGCGATCTGCTTTTTTTGTCGCAGGATTATACAGTCCAACATTGGAAATATTAATCGGCATATCCTTGACAATAATTCCTCCTGAAACACCAGCATTCGGATTTGGTTTTTGGTTCTTTTTAACCTGGTTGATACCCTCAACCAAAACCTTATTATCCTTTAATACCTTACTTACTCTACCGCTCTTACCTTTATCTTTACCGGTACGAACAATAACTTCATCCCCTTGTTTAATTCTTTGCATTTTAAAACCCTACCTTATAAAACTTCAGGAGCTAACGAAATGATTTTCATAAATCTTTCGCCTCTTAACTCACGTGTTACAGGGCCAAAAATGCGTGTACCAAGTGGCTGTAAATTGTTATTCAGAATTACTGCTGCGTTACCATCGAAACGGATAACAGAACCATCTGGCCTACGGACGCCTTTACGAGTTCTAACAACTAATGCGTTATAAACTTCGCCTTTTTTTACTCTTCCGCGAGGTATAGCATCTTTAATACTGACTTTGATGATGTCACCAATGCCTGCATAGCGTCTATGAGACCCACCCAAAACTTTGATACACATGACCCTTTTTGCACCGCTGTTATCGGCGACGTCAAGGTTAGTTTGCATCTGAATCATGATTTATTCCTAATTAACTGTTTATTAAATAGCAGTGTACTATTTGTTGGCACTATCTAAGACTTGAACCAATTTAAAGGTTTTGTTCTTAGACATAGGTCTGCATGATGTAATTGAAACTACGTCGCCTTCATTGCAAACATTCAGTTCATCATGAGCCATCATTTTAGTTGAACGCTTAATGTATTTACCGTAAACAGGGTGCTTTACAACTCGCTCGACTAAAACTGTAATTGTTTTATCCATTTTGTTACTAACAACCTTACCTGTGATTGTCCGTAACTGGGCTACATTTTCGATCATAGTTATGCGCTCGCCATTTCATTTAATATCGTATGAATACGTGCCACATCACGTCTAACCTTCTTCACTTGATCGGGTTTAGACAGCTGGCCTGTACCTTTTTGCATTTTAAGATTAAATTGCTCACGCGATAATTCGAGCAGCATTGATCCTAATTCGTCTTTTGATTTCTGGCGTAATTCACTTGCTTTCATTACATTATTGTCCGAGCGGTAAAAAGTGTTTTCAAAGGTAACTTAGCTGCGGCTAAAGCAAATGCTTCACGAGCCAGTTCTTCAGAAACACCCTGTATTTCATACAGCATAGTTCCTGGTTTAACTTGAGCAACCCAGTATTCTACACTACCTTTCCCTTTTCCCATACGAACTTCTAATGGTTTTTTGGTAATTGGCTTATCTGGGAAAATTCGAATCCAGATTTTACCGCCACGCTTGACGTGCCGTGTAATTGTTCTACGTCCTGATTCAATTTGACGAGCAGTAAGTCTGCCACGATCGATTGACTTAAGGCCAAAATCACCAAAACTTACTGATGATCCTCGTACAGCAGTACCGTTATTTCTGCCTTTAAATTGCTTACGGAATTTAGTTCTTTTAGGTTGAAGCATTTCTCTATCCCTTCAACTATTTCTTAGTTTCTGAATTAATCGATGCAATGTGTGCATCCATATCGAATACTTCACCTTTGAATATCCACACTTTTATGCCGATAATTCCGTATGTAGTATGTGCCTCTGCTGTCGCATAATCAATGTCTGCTCTTAAGGTATGCAAAGGAACCCGTCCTTCTCTATACCATTCACTTCTGGCAATTTCAGCGCCATTTAGTCGGCCACCAACATTAATCTTAATACCTTCAGCGCCTAATCGCATTGTATTTGTTACAGCGCGTTTCATTGCCCTACGATACATAATTCTTTTTTCAAGCTGCTGAGCAACACCTTCAGCTACTAACTGGGCATCTAATTCAGGCTTTCTGATCTCTTCAACATTCAGTTGAACAGGAATGCCCATTATTTTAGATACCGCTTGTCTCAATACTTCAATGTCCTCACCTTTTTTACCAATGACAATACCTGGTCTCGCTGTATGTATGGTAATTTGGGCATTATTCGCAGGACGATTAATCTGAATACGACTTACAGAAGCATGAGCTAATTTTTTCTTGATAAATGCTCTGACTGTCAAATCCTGATGCAAGAATACTGAATATTCCTGGCTATTTGCATACCATCTTGAATTCCAATCTTTTACAATTCCAAGGCGTATACCTGTTGGATGTACCTTTTGACCCATTTTCTGCCCCTACTCGAATTCTGCGACTTTAACTGTAATATGGCAGGTTCTTTTAAGGATATGGTTTGCACGTCCTTTAGCTCTTGCCTTGAATCTTTTCATGGTCGCCCCTTCATTCACATAAACGGTTGACACTTTTAATTCGTCAATATCTGCGCTTTCATTATGTTCGGCATTAGCAATCGCAGACTCAAGAATCTTTTTAATAATCACTGCAGCTTTTTTTGAACTGAACTTTAAAATATTCAGCGCTTTTTCTACTGGCATACCACGAATTTGATCGCCAACCAATCGCGCTTTTTGCGCAGATAAAGGGGCATTTTTTAATTTTGCTGAAACTTCCATCACAAGACCTATCTAGATTTCTTATCAGCCACGTGGCCTTTATACGTACGAGTTGGTGAAAACTCACCCAATTTATGCCCAACCATGTTCTCAGAAATAAGAACCGGGATGTGCAGTCGTCCATTATGGATTGCAATAGTTAAGCCCAGCATATCAGGAATAATCATTGATCTTCTTGACCATGTTTTAATCGGTTTCCGATTATTAGTACTTACAGCATCCTCAACTTTTTTTAGTAGATGATGATCAATAAAAGGACCTTTTTTAATTGAACGTGGCACGCTAATTCCTCTCTATTTGAGCTTACGACGTCTGATAATCATATTATCAGTGCGTTTGTTTTTTCTGGTTTTATAACCCTTTGTTGGCATGCCCCAAGGAGATACTGGATGCCTACCACCTGATGTACGACCTTCACCACCACCATGAGGATGATCCACTGGATTCATCGCAACACCACGAACAGTGGGGCGAACACCTTTCCATCTTGATGCTCCAGCCTTACCAAGCGATATTAGGTTATGCTCTGAATTGGAAACCTCACCGATTACAGCACGACAATCAGCCATAACCTTACGCATTTCACCAGACCGTAGTCTTATGGTTGCGTGTGCCCCATCTCTTGCCACCAATTGCACGGAAGTACCGGCACTACGAGCAACTTGAGCTCCTTTGCCTGGCTTCAATTCCACGCAATGAACAGTTGTACCCATTGGAATATTTCTTAATGGCATACAGTTTCCTGGCTTAACAGCAGTGGTTTCGGAAGACAGAATCTCCTGACCAACTTCGGGCCCTTTAGGCGCAATGATGTATTTACGCTCACCGTCCTTAAATAATATCAGAGCGATATTGGCAGTTCTGTTAGGGTCATATTCAAGACGCTCAACGACGGCAGGGATATCGGTTTTATTTCTTTTAAAATCAATAATCCGATAGTGCTGCTTATGACCACCACCCACATGACGTGTTGTTATACGCCCCTGATTATTACGACCGCCACTTTTGCTATTCTTGCTTAACAAAGGTGCATAAGGTTTGCCTTTGTGTAACTCATCATTTTTGATGCGTACAACAAACCGTGATCCCGGTGAC
>JBAZTN010000202.1:0-5571 GCA_041661895.1 Methylobacter sp.
GCATTGGAATGTTTTACATGCGTGGCTAAACGGTATTTTCATTGCCTTGGGATTTATCGTTCATTTGCTGTTAGATGAACTCTACAGCACTGATTTATCCAATTTAAGAATGAAAAATTCTTTTGGAACCGCTTTGAAGTTATTTAGTTATAACAACATGGCTGCCTCGGCATTAATGACCATTTGTACAATAATGCTGTACTCTATAGCGCCTTCACCAACGCCATTGATTAAAGTATGGAAAGGAACTCAATGGAATAACTATTTAGCGCAGGTAAGTTTTTTGAAGTAATTTTAAGTATTTGTTACTGACAATGATCTAGCCAAATAGCGTGGACGGAACGACATTGCCTACCACCCTATGAAACTATAACCATTACCAGACATGCCGGGTTTACTACAGGATCAAAACCATGCTTGAGCATTTACGCTTATTGAGTCGTTACAACCAGTGGATGAACGACAAGCTCTACAACACCGCAGCCCAATTGCCTGCCAATGAGCTTGCCAGGAATCGCGGTGCGTTTTTCGGCTCGGTGCTGGGCACCTTGAACCATATCATGGTGGCCGATATTATCTGGCTGCAACGCTTTTCCGATCATCCTTCACAACATCCGGCGCTGGATCAGATTCGCTCAATGCCCAAACCGCAAGCCCTGGCGCAGACCCTGATCAATGACTTCACGGTGTTAAGCGCGGAACGTCGGAAGTTGGACGCCACGATCATAACCTGGTGCGAGCAGCTCGACGCCTCCGACCTGAACTATAAGTTGGCGTATCACAACATGAAAGGCGAAGCGGCGGTCAAAAACTTCGCCAGCCTGATGCTGCATTTTTTTAACCACCAGACCCATCACAGAGGTCAGGCAACCACCTTGCTCTCACAACAGGGATTGGATGTTGGCGTCACCGATTTGCTGACGCTGATAAAATCGGACTGACTTAGGAGTGGTAATCTTTACTGTTCCTCAAAGATCAGCTCAATCCGGGTGCCGCCTGCTTCACCGGCGCGGCTTATTTCAAGACGCGCCTTATGCAGGTCGGCAATCTCCTTGACGATTGCCAGTCCCAATCCGCAGCCATCGCCGGAGCTTCCCGGGATACGATAGAAGCGCTCGAACACCCTGTCTATTTCAGCATCCGGGATGCCTGGGCCATCATCTTCAACACTCAGGCGAGGTGATGGATAACTCTCGACTTTAACAATGATATTGCCCTGGTCATGACCGTAACAAATGGCGTTATCCAACAAGTTAGCCAGCAACTCCCGTAACAGAACTTCGTCGCTACGCACATACAGTGATCGCTTCGTGCCTTCAAAGCTGAGTTCCATGTGCCGCTGTAACGCTTTAGGCACCCAGTCCATGCAGGTTTCTTTCACCAGTTTGCACAAATCTATCGGCCGCAATTCATAATCGCCATTGATGGGTTCCGATCTGGCTAAAATCAATAATTGCGTGGTCAAATGCGACATGCGATCAGCACTGCCTTGAATTTGAATTAGCGCCGGTTTCATGGCGGATAAATCCTGTTCACGTAGCGCCCGCTCAGCTTGCAATTTTAAGCCGGCCAAAGGTGTGCGTAATTGATGTGCGGCATTGGCGATAAATCGTTGCTGGGCAGCGATAGCTAATCCCAGGCGCGCCAGTAAATCATTGATGGTATCGGTCAGCGCACGCACTTCCAAAAAAACATGCTGTTCAGGAATGGGCCGCAAATCGCGTGACGAGCGCTTGGCAATTTCATCGGCCAAGGCGTGCAACGGTTGCAAGCCGCGCTTTACACCGACTATCAGATAAATGCCTGCCAGCAAAACCAGCGCCATTTGCGGCAGAAGGTCAGCCAGCAAAATATCCATCATCATGTTGCGTCGTTTATTTAAGGTCTCCGCAACGTGGACGAATACCCTTTCCGAGGTGTTTTCACGAGTAATTCGCATGGATACCACCCTGACCGGTTCGCCATACATTTCATCGTCAAAAAAGACCGGACGCGTCCAGTCGGTTTCCACCTCAAACGGCTCGGGAACAAATTTATCGCCCGCTAGCATGCCTTGTTCTTCGGAGATGATTTTAAAATAGGTTTGGTCAGACTCATCCCATTTGAAAATCTCCAGCGCGGCAGGGGGCAATTCGACAAACACCTTGCCTTTGCGTACTTTGATTTCCTGCGTTAATGACCGTGCCGAATCGAGCAGCCAGCGATCGTAAGCCACGTCAGCATGATGCAGAGTGACAAAATAAGACAGGACGGACTCAATACTGATAAAAAAAATCAACGGAACGGCCAATCGCAGAAGAATTTCAGCCTTAAGGCTACGCTGTTTATTCATCGACTGACCGCTCCAGTAAATAGCCGAGTCCGCGCACCGTTCTAATCACCGTGCCATAAGGCTCTATGCGCTTGCGTAGACGATGCACATAAATTTCTATGGCATTGTCAGTCAGCGCATCGCCATCAACTGCCAAGCGTTGCGCAATGCGGTCTTTGCTGACAACCTTTCCTGCCTGCATCAGCAGGATTTCCAAAAGTCCATATTCCCGAGCCGACAGCGTAATCGGCTGGCCGTCCGCCAGAACTTGATGGCCATGCGTATCAAGCCTCAGCCGGCCAATTACTATATCGTTACTAAATCCGCCGTAACAACGCCGTATCAGGGCATGAATCCTGGCCTCCAACTCCCTGAGTTCAAAGGGTTTGGTCATATAGTCATCCGCACCTTGCTCAATGCCGACAATTCTGTCGTTGACGCCATCACGCGCCGTCAAGATCATGATTGGCAACGGGATTTTACGGCTGCGAAGTCTGCGCAACAGCTCCAATCCGTCCATATCCGGCAATCCCAAATCCAGCACGATCAAATCGAAGTCTTGCGCTTGCAGCAACTGCTTTGCATAAGCTCCGCTTGTGGCGCAGGTTACCGAATAACCGCTACCGCCCAAGGTATGAATCAATCCATCTGCCAGAACGGCGTCGTCTTCTATCAATAAAATATTCATAAACTGGAACAGCTATCGTGAAAGGTTGGTGAAAGAGAATGGGGCTAGAATTATAACTTGATAATAAATTGAAGCGTCTCCTCGTTACTTTTTCTTAAGCATGCAAACGAAATATTATTTATGTGTCCACTCTATTTCACATAACATCTAAGACATTAACATCGATTAAGTTAATACCATGAAAACGCAAGCAACGGAAATACAGATGAATTCAACTCCTGTCGTTAATAATAGCCTGTTTGCCAATCTGAAATATGATTTCCCAGCAGGGATTGCAGTTTTTCTGATAGCCATACCGTTATCATTAGGTATAGCACTGGCTTCGGGTGCGCCGCTGTTCTCAGGATTGATTGCCGGTATTATCAGTGGAATTGTGGTGGCGCCATTGAGCGGTTCTTCGCTGGGCATCAGCGGCACAACCGCCGGTATCGCGATGATTGTCTGGACGGCCATCGACAGACTGGGTTTCAATGGATTTTTACTAGCCCTGGTCGTGGCGGGCGTTTTCCAAATCATCATGGGGCTGTCCAAAGCAGGGGTTATCGCCTATTACTTTCCGTCATCCGTCATTAACGGCATGTTGACGGGTATGGGCTTCATTCTTTTTCTTAAACAGATTCCCCATGCCATGGGTTATGACCGGGATTACGAAGGCGATACCTCCTTTTTTCAGACTGATAGCTACTCGTCTTTTTCTGAGCTGACGCATATGCTGGAATTCAGCTCGCCTACGGCAATTATGATTGCGCTGATATCACTGGGGATTCTTATCTTGTGGGAACAGCCGTTCATTAAAAAACAACGTTTCTTCCAATTGTTCCAGGGCGCATTAATCGCTATTTTAGTCGCTGTACTGATCAATGAAGGTCTGCAAAATTTTTATCCTGTGCTGGCGTTGAGCGGTAACCATTTGGTTACGATTCCTGTGCTAAAAAATACCAGTGATTTATTGAACCAGCTGCATTACCCGGATTTTTCCCAGCTCAATAATCCGTCTGTTTACCTGGCTGCGTTAACGTTGGCTGTAGTGGCGAGCTTAAAGACACTGCTCTCTGTGGAGGCGGTTGATAAAATGGATCCCTATAAAAGAGTGACACCCACTAATCGGGAGCTGATTGCTCAGGGCATCGGCAATGTCTGTAGCGGTTTGATCGGCGGCCTGCCGCTGGCGCAAGTCATTGTGCGCAGCTCTATTGGTATTCAATCCGGGGCAAAAACCAAAGCGACAGGGATTATAGGCGGGCTGCTATTACTGTTTACGGTCATTTTTATTCCAACAATGCTCAACAAAATTCCTTTAGCCAGTTTGGCAAGCGTGTTGTTGGTTGTCGGTTATAAATTGATCAGGCCAAAAGTTTTTACCACCATGTACAAAGCAGGCATGTATCATTTCATCCCGTTCTGCGTCACCATTTTGGGCATGATTTTTACCGACCTGCTGATCGGTCTTGTTATTGGGCTCATTTCCGCCTTATTTTCGATATTGCTGGAAAATTATAAAAGCGCTTTTTATTTTAACGAGTCGCATATCGGCAATAAAACCATACTCAGGTTATCCGAACATGTCTCTTTTCTGAATAAAGCCAATATTCAACAAACCCTTGAACAGTTACCCGATTATTCGGAAGTCATAATTGACGCAACCCGTTCCAAATACATTGATTACGATGTTTTCGAAATCATCGAAAACTTCAAAATTGAAGCACAACGCAAGCATATCAAGCTAACCATTGAAAACCTGCGCGGTTTTGGTGCGTTAAAACCGGTTGAGAATGCAAGGGCGCCAACTTACGATACCCAGCAGTCACTAACGCCGGCTAAAGTGCTGGAGTTACTGAAAGAAGGCAATGAACGCTTTGTTAATAACCTGAAATCCAACCGGAATTTACTGGAACAAATTAACGATACCCGGCAGGGACAATTCCCCATTGCAATTATTCTCAGCTGCATGGATTCACGCACTTCGGTTGAATTAATTTTCGACCAGGGTTTGGGCGATGTGTTCAGTGCACGGGTAGCCGGTAATGTCATCAATGACGACATTCTAGGCAGCATGGAATACGCCTGTAAGCTGGCCGGTTCAAAATTGATCGTAGTGCTGGGCCATTCGCATTGCGGCGCAGTCAAAGGCGCTTGTGCGAATGTAGAACTGGATCATTTAAGCGGATTATTGGACAGAATTAAACCGGCTGTGGATGCCGTACAAACCGAAGAGTCTGTGGAAATCACCGCCAGTAATGACGAACTCGTGCAAAAAGTGGCCGATAAAAATGTGCAACTGAGCGTCGAGCAGATCAGAAGAAAAAGCCCTTTATTGGACGCCATGTTAAAAAACGGTGAAATCGGCATAGTCGGCGGGATGTACAACATTGAAACCGGAAAAGTGAAATTCTATTCAGATGTTTAACAGTGATGCGCATTGCATTGCTATTAATAGTGGATTTTATTGGAGGGTGTAAGAATTTTTGTGTAAACGGTCATTAGGCAGGAAACTGCCATTTACTTTGTAAGGAGTCAAAATGACCATATCAAAACCCATCCCTACCGACCTAATTGATAGCTTATTGTCAGG
>JBAZTN010000203.1:0-5535 GCA_041661895.1 Methylobacter sp.
ACCATTGGCCAATCGGTATTTAGCGATGTAGACTACCTGTTAATTGTAGCACCGCCTCCTTGAGCTTCTTTAAAACACCTTCCGGCTTTAGGTGGTTACCTCGCTAACAACTCGCTGCGAGACTGACTTTGCCATCGTATCGTCTGAGTTCTTGTTCGATGGCGTGCCTTTCAAAGGCGCGCCATTGGTCCCCGTTTCAGGATCCGCACAAAAACCGCTGGATGCGGTATAAGCGCGTAACCTGCTGATTACGAATTAGTCTACTGCCTGTAGATGAAAATTCACTTGTACCCTCTTGATATTCACAAGACCCGTGTGCGGATAAATCCGCAGCTATCCGGCTGGAACTTTATTCCGCCATCGCCCTATTTCTAAAGCGTCTTGGCTTGTTTCATGTCAAAATATGTCTTTATTCAAATACGTTAAATCGAGTGTTAGTTCATGAAAATAGCTGTTTTATCCCGCAACCCCAAACTGTATTCGACCTCTCGATTGGTCAAAGCCGCAGAGGCACGGGGGCATGAGGTGCGGGTTTTGGATGTGTTGCGTTGTTATATGAATATTACTTCGCATAGTCCATCCATTCATTATCGGGGTGAAGACTTAACAGGATTTGATGCCGTTATTCCCAGGATTGGCTCTTCAGTCACTTTTTACGGTACCGCGGTATTAAGACAGTTTGAAATGATGAATGTATTTCCATTGAACGAGTCGGTAGCCATATCTCGGTCACGCGACAAATTAAGATCAACCCAATTACTTGCCCGTAAGGGTATCGGTCTTCCTGTAACGGGCTTTGCTAATAATCCTGACGATATTCAGGATTTAATTGCTCAGGTTGGC
This sequence comes from Methylobacter sp., assembly GCA_041661895.1. Classification (GTDB taxonomy): domain Bacteria; phylum Pseudomonadota; class Gammaproteobacteria; order Methylococcales; family Methylomonadaceae; genus Methylobacter_A. Next base: position 844 of record JBAZTN010000203.1, read on the forward strand.
GGCGCACCGCTAGTGATTAAGTTACTAGAAGGTACGCAAGGGATCGGTGTGGTATTGGCAGAAACCCACAATGCCGCAGAAAGTGTTATTCAGGCCTTTATGGGGCTCAAAGCCAACATCATGGTTCAGGAATTCATCAAGGAAGCGGGCGGTAGTGATATCCGCTGCTTTGTCGTAGGCGATAAAGTTGTAGCCGCCATGAAACGGCAAGCTGTGGATGGTGAGTTTCGTTCAAATTTACATCGTGGTGGTTCTGCGACTTTGGTTCGGTTAACACCTGAAGAACGCTCCACCGCAGTGCGGGCTGCAAGAATCATGGGACTGAATGTCTGCGGCGTAGATATGCTTCGCTCCAATCATGGACCAGTCATTATGGAGGTCAACTCCTCTCCCGGACTGCAAGGCATTGAGAATAGCAGCGGCAAGGATATTGCGGATTTGATCATTCAGTTCATTGAAAAACGCTTTGAAACTCTGGAAACCGCCAAAGATAAATCCTCCACCAATATTCGAACCCGTACTCGCGGTAAAGGTTAATTCAGAACCTTAATTTAGCTATTCAAGCCAGATCTATCAATCTTGCTACCCTATTCAAAGGCAAAAAGTAACTGATGCGAATGCCGTATTCGGATGTAATCACCCATTTGTTTGAGGCCGATTTTTCCTGACCTCCTGCTACACTTCAGGACTAAAATGTTGGCGCCGTAACCACTGTATCTAGTCGTTATGGCGCCTTAATATATTAGTGACTGACTTGTTGATAGAGTTCAAGCTGCTCAGGGCCTTCTATGATCAATTCGGCAATTGCGCCTTTATCAATAGCGCGAGTCAGACTGTGATCAACCAGCAAATATTTACCGGGTACTTCAGCGATAAATTCAATCATCACCGCAGAACCTGGATCAATGGCTGTAGTCTGGACGTTTTTCAAAGGCGGATTAGTGATCGCGCCATTTTGATACAAGCTGTCAAAAATGGCGCCGATGATATGAAAATTAGCTGCCACATGCGAACCAACACCGACAAACAAGCGGATTTTTTCACCCACTTTGGCCTTCAAAGCCCGATCACCGCTGAGTGAATTGACCCTGCCATTGAATAGAAAATACTCTGGTTTTTCGGCTAACATCTTTTCCTTGCTGAACGCTTGCAGGCCTTTATCGCCGTATTTGCCGCTGGTGTAAAAATCGCCCTGCATGACGTAAAACTCGCGGTCGACTGTTGCCAACCCCTGTTCCGGTTCCACCAGTATCATGCCATACATGCCGTTAGCGATATGAGTTGGCACATGCGGACTTGCGCAGTGATAAACGTAAATGCCCGGATGCGTTGCTTTAAAGCGAAATCTTTTTTCTTCGCCCTGCCCGACTTGCATTAACGGGGCGCCACCACCGGGGCCGATGACTGCATGTAGATCGATAGAATGGGTTGAATGGCCTTCGGCAGCATGTTGTGTCGAAGTATGTTCATTATGGGCTACGCCCGCAGCACCGGGTTTGCCATGATTCAGATGGATTTCTACCTGGTCACCCGCTCTGGCACGGATAAACGGCCCTGGCACTTTACCGTTATAGGTCCAGTATTGATAGGCAACACCGGGCATCATTTCGGCAACCAGTTCATCGGTGTAAAGATCGACGACTACCACTTGCTCATCTGATCTCTTAATGGGAGGCGGCAAATCATCTGCGTTGCGGCCGATTTCATCGGTATCGATTTTATGGCTAACCGCTGTATCGTTGGACATGGGCACTGAATGCCGCATTGTTTCATCGAAATGAGCTGCAGCATATTTTTCGACCACTGCCTTGTTATTAGATTTATTGGCGAAGCCGGTGGTCGAGCTACCCAATGCTATTGAAAATAAAAGCAAACTCATTGTTCTGTTCATGATTTTACCTTTTGGGTGGTGGGGCAAAAAGTCGGCTTTCACCTGAGACTGACAGCTGCATCTTCCCATATTTCATCCATATGTAACAACGTTTCATCCCCGCCTTCAGAGGCAGCTGTTGACGAATTTCTTCTAGCATTCAGGTTCACCAGCGACGCCAGCCAGCACCAATCATCTGAAATCACCGCCTCGTTCCATCAGACGTGCGGCCAGTAAACTCAATACGGACAGGCATAGCGCAATAATTGCACCGCCGAATAAGCACTAATCTGGACAATGACACTATTGATTACGCTAATCAGCTTAACACTGACACCCCAAAATTCATGTTTCAGGTAAATGTCAATTTCTAACCTAGACCCAAGCTGCTAACGATTAGATCTGTAGCTTGCATTTCCGGTATGGCACCGTAACATCAGTTATTTATGTAAAACCATTCCCAACAAGACCTCGTAATAACCTTCATAAATTTCTATATCTACCTTAAATAAAGAATTAATATTGCAAAAAACGCCATGCTGTATATAATAGCCCAGATATGGAGAGGTGGCTGAGCGGCCGAAAGCGGCGGTCTTGAAAACCGTTGAGGGTTGATCCCCTCCCAGGGTTCGAATCCCTGCCTCTCCGCCATATATACAAGATAACCGATTGTTTTTTAAAGACAATCGGTTTTTTGTGTCTGCTCGCCCTAACTTTGGCGCTGGTTCGGATTGAATCTCGTTGAATAAACCACCCGCAACACTTGCCGGAATTTTAGGCACAAAAAAAGCACTAGTTAATGATTCAAACCCATAAGGGATTGTCGGTGGGATTTGTTTTTTTTGAAATTAGATAACGTCAGATTTAACCGGTTGGAGCAGCTTTATCGTGCCAGTCCGTGTTGAATGAAAAGGTAGGCATCTAATTCAACCCTTGCCCCTTAATTTAGACCGTCATCTCCTCCTCAAGGAATTCAGTCAACTTATCTTCGGTCAACTGCAGTTGCTGGTCGGAGCATTGTCGTTCTTTCTTCTCAATCGACACCATGCGCCTGTAAAGTTTCACCAGATCAGCCCAAATCGTAGGGTCTACGCTTCGGCTCTCAGCGATGTAATCCGAATTCGACAGGTAGTATCCGTGAATCCAGTAGAAGAAGTTGTGCCAGACCATGTAGTCATCCAATACCCCTCGCCGGACGAGCATACCAACCATTTCAAAGAAGTCGAGAACGTCGTCTACGTCGCCTTTGTCCTCGTCACGGAGGAGCGCCTCAGCGGCGGCCCGCCTTGTTGTCCGCATCTTGTCCTCGCCAAAGTTCGCGTCTAGCTTTAGAAATATATCAATGCCCAGCGCGAAGCGAGAGCGCTTACTTTCAGCCCATATTGCGTACACCGCTACCGCCGATGCGGCAACCGCAGCCCAAGCAGTTAATGCATTGTAATCGAACATCCAAATACTCCCGTTGAAAGTAGCCTAACAAGTAATTTATAAAGTTTTCATATATTACTGATAAGTTAGGCTCTGTTGACGTTTCATCTCAACCATAAAAGTACCGAGGCAAACGACAGCATGCCCATGTAATTAATGGCTTTTTTCTCATAACGTGTGACAATTCTGCGGTAATGCTTGAGCTTGCCGGAAATTTTTATAACGCTGGCCGCTAGAAAAATTGGACCAAATTACCCTTCATTAATACACCCAATTTGCTTGATAACCATTCTTTACGGTTTAGCGTGGCCTCTTTGCCTATATGGCTGTATAACTCTTGCCACTTCTCTTTCAATGTCGTTCTATCAAAGTCCATAACGCACTCATCAGGCGCTAGCATCCCATTGAAATTATAGACCTTTATCTCTCGCCCATTCGTTACAACATAGTAAGCTGGTAGCAATTCCTGCGCATATGATCTCGCCTGCTTGATATGATCTTGATTAATTCCGTTAGGGGCCTTTTTCGCTTCGATGACTAGAAGGCTGCTTTTTTCGTCTCGGTCTAGGCCTTTGAAGACAGCAAAGTCTGCCTCAGTCGTAGTTTTCTTGGCTCCTTTGAACATCTCCACAGGATAACCAATTGCAATATCATCAAACCCGTACCCCAACTCCTCTAATAAGGGGCAAATAAAAAAACATTCAATTTCCCGTTCGCTCTCAAAACTTCTGGATATCATCGTTTTAAACCATTCATCACAGGGAGGTCGTTTATCTATGTCTAGCGTTAGGTCGTCAGGCCTTAATCTCAGCGTAACAACAACCCAGTCCTTGACAAAATCCTCATCACCCAAAGGCTTCCCTGATTTTACCCAAACCTTAAGATCTTGCGCTTCTAAGAGCTGAATTATGCTACTAGTGATGGTATCATTTCGACGATGCACACCGAAGAGATGCCAGAAAGTAGAACTTTTAAAGTGCCTCTGCTTCTTGCTGCTTTGTTCCACTGATTGGAATAATTCAAGTGCAACTTCAGCCATCTCAGCCTCACTCTTAGCCATATGCGTTTCTCCTTACTGAAAACGTATGTTACAAAATACAAGTGGTCCAACAAGTTATTATCAGGGTTTATTTATATTACACCTAAATCCTGTAGATCCGAGGGTGATTTAACTTCTTTTATCATATTTAACTGATGCCAACAAATCTCGATCTCTTGGTGTGTTCAAAGGAATCATGACGGTTCTGTCGCAAATATTCATAAAGTGGGTTCTGTTGCGTTAGCAAAGGGAGCATCGGTTTCGGTAAGCTATGCGCTCAACCAACACCGCTTAAATTACCCTCATGATTAATTTCAAAGGACACCGCGTCGAAAAAGCCATTATTCTAACCTGT
>JBAZTN010000204.1:0-5510 GCA_041661895.1 Methylobacter sp.
GATTTACCTTATCTTGTTCAATTGATTGTGCAGCGCTTGAGCAAGAAATATAACAAAGCGGTCGAATCAGTCAGTCGCGAAGTCATGAAAAAAATCCGCGCTTATTCCTGGCCGGGCAACGTCCGCGAACTGGAAAACATACTTGAACGCAGCATTTTATTTGCTACCGGCACAGAAATGACTGAACTGGATTTGGAGCTTTCAGCTAACCCAACCAGCACTGATGAATGGAAAGACATCAAGGAATACGCCATTGCCAAAGCTGAGCAATCGTTTCTTGAAAGCTCTTTAAAGCAGCATCAGGGTGACGTAAAGAAAACAGCGGAAGACATGGGGATCACATCACGCGCCGTGTACACCAAACTGAAAAAGTACGAAATTAATTTAGCAGACTATCGCAGAGCTTAACGCTGATTTATGCCTTTCTAAAGACAACAACACGATCAAAAAACTGGTGCATCAGCAGTGCAGCGAGTATAAGCAAAGTGCCCGTAATGACTTTAATGGTCAATGGCTCATGGTTAAGAAGATGCCCTATCATTAAAGCCATTACCGGTGAAGCCAGGGCAATCAAGGCGACCTTTGTAGCGGCCAAATGAATGAGCAGATAATAATAAAGGACAAAACCGATAGTCGTGGCTATCACGCCCAAATAGATGATTGACGCAAAGCTGGTTACCGGCAGTTCCGCAGGCCAGTGACCATCAACCACCCACCAGGTAATCAAATACGCCGGCACCGCTAGCAGCAAACCACCTGCAACTTGAGATAAAGCAGATACATTTGTATTAACACGCTTTATCAACACCGCACTGAATGACTGCAAAAACACTGAAACCAACACACCGGCGACACCCAGCGCGGCTTCATGCCCCAACTGCAATGCCGTGCCAAACATGACAAACAGACCGCCAACACCCATAACATACGCCAGCAAATTACCCGGCGTCAGGCTTCGTTCACCTAACCAGATTGCCGCTATTAAAGCGGTCATCAATGGAGTAAGGCCAAACAGGACCGAAATCCAGCCGGAAGGAATAAATTGCGCCGCCCAATAGACTGCCAGCATCGACCCAAAGATTTGCATGGCCACAGCCAGATACACTCGAAGCGCTTTACGATTCCAGACCAGACGTTGCCGCAACAATCCCAGTACAAAAAATACGCACACGATACCAACTGTCATCCGTGCGGCTGCCCCGAACAGAAAACCAGGGCCTTCACCGCTCCATTTGATCGCCAGCGGTGTCGTCGCCCAGATCAAAATAATACTGATATACGCCAGAAATATACGCACAGATTAAAACTCACCACGTAGAATCAAAGGCACAACAATATCCTATTGTTTTAGCGGCATTATTTTTAATTAACATCAAAAAATAAGCCGTCATAAATGTTTTATCAATATCCATTCACCTACATTTTCTTCTGGTTAAGATATCTAATTTTTCCGATAATCTCAGCCACTCTCATAGGCATTACTTATTTGGCAGGCGCTAATTCAAAAATAATTATTTCAGCAGCGCCGTCACCCACGTTCTCTACTGCCATCAAGTCTCCGGTCTCCCAAAAAACTTCACCCGCAGAGTAGGTACTGGTTTTACCGCTTTCAATGACCTTTAGTGTGCCTTTGGTTACATAACGAGGTCCTTGCCCTTCATGCGTATGCCAGGCCGTTTTGAACCCGATAGGAAAAGCTACCCGTATCATTTTGGTATTAACATTTGTACTGGGAAGTTCAACCCTTTTTTCCAACAAAACCGTTCTGTCCAGACCTGATTTCTCTTGAGCAGAAACTGTTTGCATACCGCTAAAAAATAACGCCGAAAGCGTTGCAAAGATAAAACCTGCTGATTTGATGGTTTGTGTTTTGAACATCTATTAATCTCCCTGTTTATATTTCAAAAAATCAATTTAACACGAAATTTGTATTTGCGGGGAGAATGGCGATGCATAATTCCGCTGATGCGCTTTGATCAGCCCCAAAACGGAACATAACGATATTTGAGAAAAACAAACTTTTTTACATTTTCTGCCTACGCTGGCTTTGTGTTCCACACCAGAACAAAACAACTGCCAGCAGTATCGCTGAATTGCTCTGATTTACTGCAAGTGGTTAAAAACCAAATGAACCGCCTGAGTTGAAGCAAACATCTTGATTTAAGTCGTCGGACTTCAGTTGCAGAAATTCAGATTTGATCGGATATGATTAGAGATTAGTGCCGTAGGTTAGCTGAACCTACGGCACTTGATATTGAAATTAGCCCTCATACACATCAGAGAAATATAGAGGGCTAACGAAAGAGGGTCTACTTAGTCTGCCAGTGGCAGTCCGCTAGGCACTCTTCTTGGCGCTGTAGACCTGAGATCCAGGCTGTTTGGGTCGGTCAAGGCATTCAAATAGTCCAGCAACCGGTTAATTTGGTAGTCGGTAAGCGCAACAGGGCTAATTTCTATGCTATTTGCCAGGTTAAAGCGACTCGTTTCATCGTTATAAACAATGAAATCCATTGCATCCAGATCCGCTCGAGATGGCAGAACAGCCTGGGTGACATCATAGGCATTAAGACTTTTCTCTGGATCCAAATGATGTTTAACCACTGCTTTCAGGGTATTGTAAGCCCCGTCATGCCCCCAGGGTCCGGTCAGCGCTACGTTACGAAGACTCGGAGTTATGAATCGATACCGGTCATTGGCATCGCCTGTAACCTGCTCTCTGCCATAGTCATCATGCCCCTCAAAGCCATCGCCTTTTCCGGGACCGATTTGAGGCATACCCAACGCATGAAATGCATGATCAGTCTGGAATTTCCCTGAATGACAACTGGCGCATCCTACCTTGTTGAAAATTTTCATGCCTTCCTCTGCTTTTTTGCTCATTGCATCAGCTTTACCCATCATATAATGGTCGTAAGGACTGTTATCGGCTCTGTAAGCGGCGGCTTCAAAAGCGCCAATTGCATTGGCTATATGGGTAAAGGTAACGTTTTCAGGCACTTTCAGATCAGGATAAGCGGCAGCGAAAAGCTTGCGATACTCCTCAACTCCCATGACTCTAGCGGTTAAAAGGCTCCATACATGCTGGACTTGGCCGGCAGCGGCGGCATCCGCCACTTCATTTTCACCGGCTTGCCCGGCCATTTCCGTAGTCGACGTGGGAGGAAATGCCGCCTGTGCAGCAAGTGTATGGTCTATACCCATTAAAAATGCATCGCCTGCCGGTGTTTTAAAACCACTAGGGGCATTACTGTCTTTTTCAACGCGTCCATCATGGAATACGCGGACAAATTCACGCGCACCCAGATTAAACACGAATGGCGCATTGCGGGGTACGCGATCAGGAATGGCGTCGCTACCACTGCCTGTATCACGCATGATACCCAACCCTTTGCCGCCCTCGCCAACCCCTAGTGACAGACCGTCGCCGGTACCGGCAAGAGGATGATGGCACGACGCGCAGGAGATGTTTTTATTGCCCGACAAAATCTTGTCATAAAACAGAAATTTGCCTAGTTGCTCTTTTGCCATATTTCTGGGCGGAAAGTCTGCATCATTGGCGGGGACGGCAAAGGTTAAAGACGGAGTCAAAGCCGATAGTACCAGAGAGACGGCGGAAACCATGGTCTTCATTTTTAATCGGGAAGTTAAAGTAAAGTCTGTCATTGTAGTCAATCCGTTATTGTTGTTAAGGAGTAGCTATAAATGTGGGAGGAATACATTACCTAACAGGGTAGACTGAAGACTTTAATTAGTAATGCATAATCCGCACTTGCGTAAAACGCAAGTTCTATGCCATTTATAATAAACTGATTAAAAACAAATAAAAAGTTAACAATATACAGAAAGCATATTGAAAGAATAGGTCAAATGCCACAACAGTCCATGGCATTTGACCTATTTTCCTCAAACTCATACACAAACGAAGATAACGCCTTCTCTTCCCTGCGCGGCATTGCGATGTGCCAAATCGAAAGAATGTAACAACCACTTAAATGAAGAAGAGATCAGCGATGAATATACGGCCAATTGCTTTAGATATTTCGAGGAACATTTTTAGGGACAGACGTGGATGAAAATGGGGGGAATCGCATTGCGCAAACAACTGGAGCAGGTTCTGGTGCAGGCTTTTTCATCAACCTGCCGCCGAACCTGATCGGCTTTGAAGTCTGCCTGGACAATTACAGGACTTAAACACGCGGTAATTGTCCAGGCAGGAACGGACACAGTTAATCAGCCCGCAGTTCATCAAAGATAGAGAACGAAACCGATGAGAGAAGCGATCTGCTAATCAAAGATTAAAGTTGGGGCAAACGATAAAGCTATTTACTCAACTCCGGAACTGCTTTATTCAAAAAAACCATATAAATACATAACCTCATCCTCACCTTCCAATATGAATTTTACGTCATCATCGGAAATCTCAACATCCAGAGGATAGGGTTCAGTAGCATCATCAAAATAATCGGATTTCAGATAAAACTCATCATCGCCGTTTTTTACCAAAACCATTGAATAACTATCTTTGTCTTCGTTGGGATCAATATTTCTTAAGGTAAAACTTACGCTATTGCCATCCGCTGCAACGACAGGGCTTTCGGCTGTTTGTTCATATTCGCAGGCTATATCTTCGTCATCCATGAACACATAGGTCATGGAAAAATGCTTGAGGCGATGAAAATCGACCGACATCACATAACTCCCAGCATGTCATCCAGCGCCTTCTTGGCGTACTTGGCATCTTCTGCGGGCACGGAAATCTGATTGACCACATGCCCCGCCACCAGATTTTCCAGTACCCAGGTCAAGTGTTGCGGATCGGTTCTGAACATGGTCGAACACATGCACAACGTCGGCGACATGAAATGTACGTTTTTGCCCTGAGATTTACACTCTTCGTGTAAACGATTGACCAGATTCAACTCTGTCGCAACCAGCCAGCGGGTATTGGGTTCGGCTTCTCGCACGGTTCTCAAAATAAACTCTGTAGAACCGATGTAATCTGATTTCTGGCAGACCTCAAAACAGGCTTCAGGGTGTGAAATGACCTTGGTTTCCGGAAAACGCTTCAGGAAATTATCAATCTGTTCCGGCTGAAATACCTGATGCACAGAACAATAGCCGTTCCAGAGAATGATTTTAGCTTTGCGGATTTGCTCTTCGGTCAAGCCGCCCATAGGCTTGGTAAAATCCCATATAACCATTTCATCCAGCGGAATACCCATGCGATAACCAGTATTGCGTCCTAAATGCTGGTCAGGAAAAAACAGAACCTTCTCTCTTCTGGCAAAGCCCCATTCCAGTATTTTCTGCGCATTGGATGAGGTACAGACTATGCCGCCATGCTTGCCGCAAAAAGCTTTAAGGTCGGCTGCAGAGTTAATGTAAGTGATTGGGGTAACTTCCGTTTCAACATCCAGAACCTGGGCCAATTCATTCCAGCATTTCTGAACCTTGATCAGATTTGCCATATCCGCCATTGAACAGCCTGCCGCCATATCAGGCAATATCGC
>JBAZTN010000205.1:0-5471 GCA_041661895.1 Methylobacter sp.
CGACGCGATGTCGGAAAGCCTGCATTTTCACTACGCAAAAAGCGCTTCGTGAAAACGCATGCACTATCGCTTCTGCGGACTAAAAATCTTCGCTACGCGATGCTCCGCTTCCAAGATTTTCAGCGTTTGTCTGCTTTATGACATCGTTCAGGACTGATTTTTGTATTCAATCGCCTGTAAGGAATTGCCGCAGAGGTATTGGGACTTGGCTTAACACACTGATAGTGCATCGAAATGGCTTCGTTTGTAGGTTGGCCTCATTCTTGAATGTCTTATTTTGCTTAATGCAATCCGATAACCGAACCAAGGACACAGCCACAACTTCCGAGCCATGAATAACATTGTCACTCTTCATTCTCCCGTTCGCTCCAATCCGATTCCCGACCAAGCGGCGATTCATCCGGGTTGCCGCTATGACATGATCTTGCCGGACTCGGCTTTGACGGAATATTTGAAACACGTGAATGATGCCGATCATGACCAGCAAACTGGAATAGTCGGCGCTTACCGACTTAGTGTCGATTCGGCGGAAATAGAACCCGTTGATTTAAGCGCTCAACCGCTGAAATGCTTCGTTTGGGATATGGATTTGCTCAGCCCGAGCATCCGTCGTTGCCTGCACATCGATCCGGAAAGACAGCGAACAACGCATAACAACCGGTTGACATTAATCGATGCAAGGCTGAACGCGCCCGAGGTATGCTTATTGGATAACCAACCGGTCTTGACTATTTCTCCCCAGTTTGAGCTGGAATGGGCGACCGAAGCTTTCGCCAGTCAACTCGGCCTGGTGCAGTTGGTGCAGTTGGTGGACTCGTCGCGTACTGTTCAGTTTGCGGACGGCGACGCGCGCATCATCGAATTGATGGACTATGTGGTCGGCACGATTCATGGGCAGGGTTATGCCAGAATTTTCACGACAGATAAATTCACGCCCAACCCAGATGACTTTGAGGCGGTAAAAGCTCAGGGTCTAAACATCGTTCAGCAAGGATTTGCCGTCATCAACGAGTTTTTGCCGGCTGAGGGTTACGCAATGGGCGCTTTCAGCATCGCCGATGCCGCTTTGTTTTATGTCGAATTTTGGGCTGATAAGACTGGCATTACCCTGCCGGAAAATTGCTTAAAACACTATCGCTTGATGCTGGCGCGGCCTGTTGTTCGGCGAGTCTTGATGGAAGAAGGCTATCGTGTCGATTAGTCGCAGAGTATCTGAAAGCAACGATAAACTCTTATAGAGGTCACCGGATGGCATTAATCGAAAAAACCGACAAGATTATAATTGGCTATGATCTGATTGATAATGATCATGACGAATTTATTATTCTGCTAAATCAGCTGGATTCAGCCAGTAACGCCGATTTCCCCGCCTTATTCCAGCAACTGTATGAACATACCCAACAACACTTCGATCGAGAAAACAAGTTGATGACACAATTTGCTTTTCCGGCAGAAACCGAGCACAAAGGCGAACACCAGCGTGTTCTCGGGGAATTCAAGCAATTTAAAACGCGGGTAGATAAGGGACTTATTCCTTTCGGCCGTTTGTTTGTCAAAGAACGTCTCCCACAATGGTTTCAACTGCATGTCCTGACTATGGACAGTGCGCTTGTTGCGCACATTAAAATACAACAGCAAGCGTAACTTACCGGATGACTCCCTGCCCTGAACTGAAGATTATTGAAGAATTTTACGATGCTGCCGAAAGCGATTGTATCTATCAGCGCTTATTGCAAGAACAGAATTGGCCGGATAATCGTTATACCGTTGCCGGACGGCAATTTATCTTGCCCAGATTACAGACTTGGCACGCCGACCCTGGGATTCACTATAGCTATAGTAACAATCTGCTACATATCCGATCATGGACACCTCTGCTATCCGGCATTAGGGAAAAAGTTGTGACGTTCTTAAATTTTCCCTTTAACTCAGTACTGGTTAATTTGTATCGAAACGGCGAAGACCATGTCGGTTGGCATGCGGATAATGAACCGGAGATGGGCGAGCAACCCTTTATTGCCTCATTGACCTTTGGCGTGGAACGGCAGTTTTGCTTTCGGCATAAAAAAACGTCGGAAACCGGCCGGATATTATTACACAGCGGTACTTTACTGATTATGGAACCCGATTTTCAACAGTACTGGCTACATAGCGTTCCCATCGATAAAAATGTGACTCAAGAACGGATTAACTTAACTTTCCGCAAGGTTATCCCATCAAACAGCCAGTAAAACTTCCAGATTAGACGAGTAACCGTAAGGATGACTTCGTAAATGAATACTAAATATAACAATTATGATTTTGCGATGAAGAACCTGTCGTGGAGTAATCCTTGGCTGCAATTGCCGGATTGCTTTTATCGGTCAGTACAACCGACACCGTTGGATAATCCCTATTTTGTACATTGCAATCCATACGCAGCTCAATTACTGGGATTTTCAGAAGAGCAATTGGCTAATGAGACTACGCTACGCTGTTTTAACGGCAATAACTTATTGCCAGAAATAATTCCAATTGCAAGCGTTTATGCGGGGCATCAATTCGGCATTTTTACTTCGCAATTGGGTGATGGCCGAGTCATTTTGTTAGGCGAGGCTCAGGACAGTAACGGCAATCGATACGAAATCCAATTAAAAGGAGCCGGAATAACCCCTTTTTCCCGAACACTTGATGGTCGTTGTCCGCTAGGTTCAGCGATTCGGGAATATCTGGGGTGCGAAGCTTTAGCCGGATTGGGCATTCCCAGCACTCGTGCACTCTGTCTTTTGGGAAGTAGTACAGAAGTCCGGCGGGAACACATTACAACTGGCGCGATTTTGGTCAGAATGGCTCGATCGCATATTCGTTTCGGGCATTTTGAGTATTTTCATCATAGAGGCGATCTTGAGAACGTGAAAATACTGGCCGAGTTTGTTATCGAGCAGCTTTTTCCTGAATTGTTGAATGAACCGGTCGCGCTACGCCCGTTGCGGCTACTGGAAACCATTGTTGAACGGAGCGCACGCTTGCTGGCCGGATGGCAGAGTGTGGGTTTTGCCCATGGTGTTATCAATACCGATAATATGACTGTGCACGGGGATACCCTGGATTTCGGTCCGTTTGGTTTTATGGAAACCTATGATCCAGAGTTCTCGCCGAACCCCAGCGATGACTTGAGTCGTTATCAATTTGACCAGCAGTGTGAGATAGGTCGTTGGAATTGTTTGGCGCTGGCTGAAGCATTTTCATCCCTTTTACCTGCGCGGATCATCCCGGCCAAATTGTTACGTTTATATCGGCAAAACTATCATCAGCATTATCTACTACGCATGCGTTTGAAACTGGGGTTAAAGACGCAAAACCCTGATGATACCGGACTGGTGGATGCCTTGTTAGAAACACTACGACATGGCAAAATCGATTACGCATTATTTTTTCGTCGTCTTGCCGAATTCGACGCACAGGGGAAAAATCAGGGACTCTGTGCGTTGACTACTGAACCAGCCATACTGACAGGTTGGCTGGCCAGTTATCGGGATCGGTTAAGTTTGGAAAAAACGCCTGTTCACGAGCGCCGAACCCTGATGAACCAAGTCAACCCTTGTTATGTGCTGCGCAGCCATTTATTACGCAAGTCCGTTAATTCCGCAGAGCAAGGTGATTTAACCGAATTTTATCGTTTGTTGATGCTATTGCAGAATCCCTTTGAAGAGCAACAGGGTATGGATTTTTACTCGCTGCCGCAGCCAGAGGAATTGCTTCCTATATAAATCAGTTTTCGGATTCCAAGTTGACGTTTCGTAATTTTAGTCAAACGCACCCTGGTACTTACATTCCGTTTCGTACGTCGGTCCCTAATTGTCGCAAATCTCCCAGTTTATGCTGGCATTGTCGGTATGTTTGCATCCACCTTGAACCGTTTTTAGGTACGACTAAGCTATCTAACTAATATTCAACATAAAATATTTCAACTGAAACTGGTGCGAAATTTGCTCGTGTTGCAGTAACGGCAATACAGTCTTGTCCCGCAATCTGGAACACAGGTGATTTATGAGCAAAATAGGCATTTTTTTCGGAACTGATACCGGCAGCACCCGCTTGGTAGCTAAAAAGATTTTTAGCCTATTGGGTGAAGAACTGGCCGACAAACCCAAAAACATCAACCGTACCAATCCGGCCGAATTGTTGCGGTATGACGCGTTGATACTCGGCACACCGAGTTATGGCGTCGGTGAATTGCCAGGACTGGCCATCGGTTGCATCGAAAGAAATTGGCAAGAGTTCGTGCCTTATCTGGATGATGTTGATCTATCCGGTAAACGGGTGGCCTTGTTCGGACTGGGAAATCAAGAACGTTACGCCTCGCGATTCGCCAGTTCTTTGATTCAGCTTTATCGGGTGTTTTACGGTTACGGCGCCGACATCATCGGCCCTTGGAGCACCGAGGGTTATCAGTTCGAACACTCCGATTCGATAATCGATAACCAGTTTGTCGGCCTGGTACTGGATCAGCGTACGCAGCCATACTTAACCGAGGAGCGGATTAAAACCTGGCTGGCGCAAATCACCCCGCAGTTACTGCCTGCTTTGACGGAGTCGGCCTGACGATGCTGCAAGTTGGGCACGAAGATGATTTAACCCCGTTGGCCAACTGTAGCCAATGCAACTACCGCGACACCCTACTGGCAATTGGCAGTTGTAAACCCGGTGACTGTTGTGTAGTTGCGGAAAGCGGCCGACAAATCGACCGGTTTTTTCGTGCCCATCCAGAATACGCCGCCGATTACACTCAGGACAGTTTTTGGGAACGGCGCGCTATCGCCGCCCGTTATTTACCTGTCCATCATTTACGGCCTTTGCTTACCGATCCTGACGAAGCGGTACGGCGTGTATTGGCCTACCGGGTGCCTCAAGAATGGTTGCTGGAGTTATGCAACGACATGGATAGGGAAGTCAGAATAACTGTAGCTGATCGGTTACCGGAGCAACAATTAGAGCTAATGGCCGAGGATACTGATTATCTGGTACGCGTCTATGTTGCCAAACGCTTGCCGGCAGGCCGTTTGTTCCGCTTGGTAACCGACCCTGATAATGAGGTGCGGCGCACGGTGGCAGAACGTATCCCCTGTGTCAGTCTGGGGTTGATGGCCGATGACGCAGAAGTCGGCATCCGCCGCATCGTCGCCCAACGTATGAATGCTGACGATCTGGAGATGATGAGCAAGGACTATGACTGGACGGTGCGTTACGACGTGGCGTTGCGGGCAAAGCCGGATTTGCTACAACAAATGCTGGACGATGCAGAAGAAGAAGTTCGTCTCGCCGTCCAGCAACGTTGGGAGACTTTATCAGCTTAGATCCATATCCGAGGGTGTCCTGAATTTTGTGTAAACGGAGTTTGTTAATGGTTCGGCATTCGGTCGTCGAATTGAATACTAAACCGATTCAAAGCGGCTTTCCAGTCATGTAAAGGCATGGTCCATTTTTTACTG
>JBAZTN010000206.1:0-5399 GCA_041661895.1 Methylobacter sp.
GTTTTTCTCACCACACCCTACCTGAATCCGACAAAATGGAACTAAAAATTCGGCAATCATTGCGGTTATTTTCAGCACTCTGCCGTATTAAAAATATTAATTTACCGCTGGATAACCGCTGATTATTCTGTTGTTTTTACGCAAAAATACCGAGCAATCAAACCTATCTGTTCGTTTAATTATATGGGAGGTCAATAGCAAGCACCTAATGTATAAAACCACCAAAAAACAACTTGTTGTGGACTAGCCACTGGTTATTTAAAGCATCTAAAAACCGTAACTGCCCTTTAATTTAATGAATGATTAAATCACTTGTTTTGTTTATTTAACGGGGGGGATTATCACACTCAATTCAAACTGATATTGGGTGACTAATCATGAAAATTATAAAGGTAATGGTTTTATTAGCCTCTCTCTTTGCGATAGCTGGTACTGCTTTTTTCCAGCTTTTTGTTTTACTGGCAAACATACTATTTGCCCAGCCGGTTCAAAGTCGGCATCGCTCATGGCTTGGCTAGCCACGTAACTCTTCTATACTACCTCTCAGATTCTTTTTTTGCAACTTTATCCCGCAAATAAACCGGCATGGCCTGTTCGACAGGAACGGCTAGGCCCTGCTCAAAACCTCGCGCGCCTAAACGGGCAATCGCACCGGCTCTTGGCAGCCTATCGGCTTCATAATGACTGACACATCCGGCCAAGCGAGTCATTAACTCCTGAGTGTAAACGCCCCAGCCTGAACCAATACCCACGCCTGTCAAATCAGGAAATTCAACTGCGTCAGCCGGAGTCACGGCTTCGTCGCCTATCAGTTCGGCATAGCCTTGGGCATCGCGCCGATAAACGCCCCAGAAAATCTCGTCCATCCGCGCATCCATCGCAACGAAGGCGACATCATCCTCATTGTGATCAAAAAAATCCTGGGCGATAGCCGCCAAGGTAGACACGGGGACTACCGGCAAATCGGCGCCCAGAGCGATGCCCTGAATCACGCCGGTGGCGATACGCACACCGGTAAACGACCCGGGGCCGCGACTGAACGCCAGCGCATCAAGCTGCTGCGGCTTTAAGCCGGCGTCTGCCATTAATGAATCGATCATTGGCAAAATCAGCTTGGTATGTTCTTTGGGCGCAAGCTCATAACGCTCGGTCACTTCGCCATCAATAAACAGCGCTGCCGAGCAGGCTTCGGTCGATGTTTCTACTGCCAGTAATTTCATTGTTCGGTCTCTGTCTGAAAAAATGCCCGCACCTCTTCTATATCACGGGTGCGCCTCATGGCCGGTACGCTGTCTAAAAATATCTGACCGTATGACTTCTTTAACAGACGCGGATCGCACACCATCAATACGCCCCGGTCTGTTTCATCCCGAATCAGGCGTCCTATGCCCTGCCTTAACGCAATGACGGCGGTGGGCAGCTGATATTCAAAAAACGAGTTCCGCCCCTGTTTTACCATCGCATCCAAACGCGCCTTTAATACCGGGTCACCGGGCGACGCGAAAGGCAGCTTGTCGATAATGACGCAGGATAGCGCCTCGCCCCTGACATCCACGCCTTCCCAGAAACTTGATGTGCCCAGCAACACGGCATTGCCCGCTGCTTTAAACTGCTCCAGCAACAAAGCCTTGGGACGACTACCCTGAATCAGCAGCGGAAAATCTATCTTGTTCTCCAGCAATTCAGCCGCCTGTTTGAGCGCGCGATGGCTGGTAAACAGGAAAAACGCCCTGCCTTTGCTGGCCTGCAACACCGGTACGGCAAACTCGACAATGCGCGGGATAAACTCGGGATCATTGGGCTGCGGCAAGCCTTTCGGATGATAAAACAGCGATTGGTGGGCATAATCGAAAGGACTGCCCCAACTTTTGCTGGTCGCATTGCTAAGCCCCAGGTTGTTGGCGAAATGATCAAACCTGTTCGCCACACTCAAGGTCGCCGAGGTAAAAATCCACGCCGCCTGATGCTGTTTCATAAAGGAATGGAATTCTGCGGCAATATCCAGTGGCGTTCGGCTTAAGGTGAACGTTTTTCTATGTGTTTCATACCAACGTATCCATTTGCCACTATTGTCATCGAGAAGAATCTTTAACTGTTGAACCAGCTCGTCAGCGCGTTTAAAGCAGGAGTCCAGGCCTTTTGTTTTAACCGACGCCAGCTCCAGTTGATCGCATAACCGCTGCAACTGATCCTTAACCGCAGTCAATCCTCCGGCTATTTTTGGATTGTTTTCGATGTCCTGCCATTCGCCGCGTTTTAGCTCGATGCCAAACGCCAATCTCAGGTCTTTAACCTCATGTTCAAGGTCTTCACAGGCGGTACGCAAGGCCGGCATGTCGGTGGCGTCCTTAAAATATTCCAGCAATGTATCCTGCGCCAGATCATTCATCTGCTTGCCGCCTACCGTAATGCCCAGAAAGTTCGATGCGGTATCAGCCAATTGATGCGCCTCGTCGATAATGACCACCTCGGCATTGGGCAATAACTCACCAAAACCACTGTCGCGTATCGACCAGTCTGCGCACAACAAATGATGATTCACCACCAGAATCTCGCATTCCTGTGCTTTTTTCCTGGCCTTGACCAGAAAACAGTCGGCGTAATCCGGGCAATCCTGCCCCAGACAATTATCCAATGACGAAGTCGCCTGATACCAGATCGGGTCAGCCTCCGCCACATCAGACATTTCTGAGGTATCACCTGTTTTGGTGCGTTTCGACCATGATTTTATTATTGCCAGCGCAACCGCATCTTCCTTGCTGAAACCCAAGGTAGACGTTAACGCGTTTTGCAGTCGATAGGTGCATAAATAATTGCTGCGGCCTTTTAACAGTGCGGCAATAAACGGTGTTTTCATCGCCTTGCGGATAACCGGCAAATCCTTGTTGAATAGCTGATCCTGGAGATTTTTGGTGCCGGTCGAAATAATGACTTTTTTACCGGATAGAATAGCAGGCACTAAATAGGCAAAGGTCTTGCCCGTTCCGGTTCCGGCTTCTGCGATTAAATTCTGATTTTCTTCAATGGCTTGGGCAATCGCCTCAGCCATTTCAAGCTGCGCCGCCCGTGGCTGATAACCCGGTATTACCTTTGATAAGTCGCCGTCACTACTGAAAAAATGTTTCGTGTCTGTCACTTGAGAAATAATAAAAATGCCCGTACGAGCAGACGTAGATAAATCTACACAAAAAGAAGAATGTACGAAACAACCTGATTCAGATTCAAGTTATAACGCGATAAATTTAGTACCGTTTGCCTGTTTAACTTAAATACTGCAGTTTAATGGCATTTTATTGATGCATACTTTGTTTATTATAAACGATATTTGGCTGATTTTTCCGGATCAAGACGGAGACGTTCAGCTAAATAATCCGGGCGGTGCATAGGGCCTATCAGCGCCAGACCGGCCAAAAAACCACCGGCATGCGCCAGGAAAGCGACACCACCCGGCCCTTCAGCAGCCAGCATGCTGCTGATTAACTGGATGAAGAACCAGTAACCGAGCATATACACAGCGGGGACTGCAGCCGTTGTAATAAAGAAACCTATCGGAATTAAAATGTGGACATAAGCCTTGGGGTACAATCTGGCATAGGCTCCCATCACTCCGCCTATAGCGCCGGATGCGCCAACCATAGGCGTAATGGCCGCAGGATCCGATAAGATTTGCGCGGCCGCCGCCGCAACGATGCACATCAAATAAAAGCCTATAAAACGAACAGGACCCATTGCGTCCTCGACATTGTCGCCGAAAATCCATAGGAACCAGAGATTAATGATAATATGAATCCAGCTGCCATGCAGAAAGGCATGCGTAATCAGGGTTAAAACACTGCCTTTGCCGTCGAGAACACAACCCACGTTTTCGATCAGCGGTATAGTGGTGCCTGCCGGCACAATACCGAGTAAATCACCCGGAATCAGACTGTAGCTACAAAACGAACTAATCAGCGGCATAATACTCCCGCCGCCCTCAATAAAAAGCCATACGATTATATTAAGACCGATAATGGAAATAGTCGCAATTGGCGCGCGTACTGTCGGATTTTCATCTCTGATTGGAAACATAAAAACCTTGCCTTAATAGTTAGCCCGTTTATAAGCTATTGTGCGGCAAATAAAAATGTGTGTCACTACCTATAAGCCCGATTACCCTGAATACAGATGGGGTTATAGTTGCAATAGATTGGAACTGGCGATAAAGTTCCGGTGCTTGTTTTTCAGTCTGATTCAACGAATCCACCACGAGGTATGCACATGAAAATCCATCTTTACTGGCCCGGCCTGTTAGCCGCACTGTTTTGTCTGTCGGCATCGGCGGCTGACCTTGATCGACCCGCCGTAGAACAGCGCCTTGCCAAGGCGGCAAAGGATCACCCCGCTGACCTGCGCCGAAAGGACCTTACCGGACTGGACTTATCAGGACTGGATTTTAAGAGCGCTGACCTGTGGGGTTCGGATTTGCGCAATGCCAACTTAAGCAACAGCGATTTATCGGGCCTGAATCTGGATTTGACGGTGATGTCGAAAATCAATCTTTCCGGCGCCAATCTTTCCAACACCAGCATTTTTGGCGTCCACATGGGCGGTGCAAACCTTAGCAACGCCAACCTGACAGGCAGCCGGTTTATTGCTAACCTCGACCGTTCCAACCTCAGCCATGCCAACCTGTCCCATGCCAACTGGGGCGTCGACATGAAGAATCAGCCTATGGGCTTGATGCGGGTTAGCTTGAATAATGTCAATTTATCCGGCGCCAATTTATCCGATGCCGACCTTAACCGCGCTTTAATGCGCCATGCTAATCTCAGTAGCGCCATACTCAAAAACACGGTGCTGTTCGGAGCTGATCTTTCCGGCGCCAACCTCTCGGGCGCAGATTTATCGGGAGCGGACTTGTCCTCAACCCAGCTTAATAACACTGATTTCACCGGCGCCAACTTGGCGGGCGCCCGGTTTACCGGCATTAAGGACAAATCCAGCATTAAGGGCTTGAATGCCAGTAAAAATCTTGAGTCCGCTATTTTTGATTGAAAAAACCTTAGCCAAAAAACTTACTGGCATTCATCAGGGTTTTGTAAATCCCCCATGCCAGCGGAAGAACGACCACCGTCCAGGCTACGCAGATAACCAACAAACTGGTCGGCTTGTCATTTTCAGCGCCCTGCCCATTGTTAACGTCAGTTATCTTTTCATGGGCAAGACGCTTTTCTTCAGCCAGTTCTGCATCCGACATAAACCATTTGTCTGCCACTGGCCGGATTAGCAAGTTACAAACCAGCCCGATCATCAGCATACCCGCCAGAATAAGCATGGTCTGGTTATAAGCCTGATCATGGGGAATACCCAGGCTCCTCTGATACTCACGCATGTAATTGACGATCACTGGCCCAAGGATT
>JBAZTN010000207.1:0-5382 GCA_041661895.1 Methylobacter sp.
ACAGCCTGCTTGGTTTCACGATACGATTATAAAGAGGAGATGCCAATGAACCCACAAGCACTTGAGCAGTATCTACATGAACATATACCGCTCTCACAGACCATGCAAGTCAGTGTAATCAAGGCTGGAGAAGAAATGGTTATTCTGAGCGCCCCCTTGGCTCCCAACATCAATCACACCGAAACCGTATTTGGTGGCAGCGCCTCAGCAGTGGCGATCCTTGCTGCATGGTCAATAATACATGTCCGTCTGAAGAATGCGGGCATGGCAGGTAGCATTGTGATTCAGAGCAATATCATGAGCTATGAGCGGCCAATCTACGGCACGTTTACAGCGCGCTCGTTTATCGCGCCGCCAGAAGCTTGGGAGGTTTTCATGCGAACACTCTTGCGCAGAGGTCGTGCAAGAATTGAGGTGTCATCAGTCCTAGAGTACGAGAATCAGCCAGTAGGCAGCTTTGAAGGGAAATTCGTGGCAATCGGCATAAACTCAACCATGCAATAATTAGAAAGCAATCAATTAAATAAGTGATGGCTCCAACGTCAGCTATGGAGAAATTAGATCGGCCACTCTGAATCGAGGCTAATGACATGGTAAGGCTTATCTGTCGTTATCCATTGCTACCAATGGTGTAGCGTTATAACCCTTTGGCTTATTGCCTTTTATCACACGAATCTTTAGGGGGACCTGATAGTCACCCTGCACTTGAATTCCGGTCAAACCGTTTCGATTGATGATTTGTCCAAAACAAGTCTCCTATGCGCGTGCCAATAACGACCCTCGTTACCGTCATCACTGCCTTGCTTTACGTCATCGGCACGGCAACGGTTTTACGTTTTCTTTTTAAAAAATATCCACCGTCCACTGTGGGTCTTTTGCAGCACGTCACGACTGTCCGGGTTAGGGAAGAGTAAAATCATAGCCAACAGGCAGTTATGGGTCGGGTGGAAACTTTGATCTCGTTACAAATATTACAACTCTGAATGGCCGGTATTGAAATTGGCTTTTTGAAACTTCTGAAAAACAAGTAACAGCCAAAACCCGCCATTGAAAATTGATGATCAACTATGATCTGTTGTTCTCCGGAAACTGTTTTTTATGCGAATTTGCATGTTATCCAGTTTAGAAAATCTATTCTTGTCAGATAAGTTTGAAGAGAGTATAAAATAGTTGTGCTTAGATAATAACTTGTTAGGCCGCGTGGAAGAAAAAGCCGGAGCGAGTGCACGAAATCGCTAATTGAGCAGAGGGCATAATCATGAATCCGACGAGTACCGTTGACCTGGAGTTCAATCCTGAACGCGATGATCTGGGCAAGGACAAAGAGCTTAGAAATGGACTGTCCGTTGCCCTGCAGATCGGGGACACCCTCTGGGTCGCCAACGATGAATCGATCAGCCTGGAACGGCTCTCCCTCATCGAGGGAGGTAACACCGGCAACTACAAATGTGGCCGCCATCACAAGCAATTCTCTCTCGATAATTACATTCAGCTGCCAGTAGCGCCCCCCAATGATCCCGCGGACATGGAAGAGGTGGACGTGGAAGGGCTGGACTACGAAGACGGCTACCTCTGGTTGGTGGGGTCACACAGTCTGAAGCGCAAAAAGCCGACGTTGAAGGATGGGACCAAGGAGGCCCAGAAGCAATTGGGTAAGGTTAGCACGGACGGCAACCGTTACCTGCTGGCCCGCATCCCCATTGTTGAAGGCGACGGGACGTACACCTTGACGAAAGAAATTACGCAGAAGAGAAAAAAGCACACCGCCGCCCAACTGCGTGGTAACGCCCGTGGTAACGACTTGACTGATGCATTGAGAGGGGACAAACATCTGGGATCGTTCCTCGCGATCCCAGGCAAGGACAATGGGTTTGATATTGAGGGGTTGGCCGTGGCAGGCAAGCGCCTTTTCCTTGGGCTGCGCGGGCCGGTCCTGCGTGGATGGGCGGTGATCCTGGAAGTGGAACTAAAGGAGGATAACAAGAAGCCATCTATGCTGAGGATGAAGCCAATTGGACCGAAACAGCGCCTTTACAGAAAACATTTCCTCCAGCTAGGCGGTCTCGGTATTCGCGACGTTTGCGCGCAGGGCACAGATCTGTTGATCCTGGGAGGTCCGACCATGGATCTGGACGGCCCAGTCACCATCTTCCGTTGGCCGGGTGGTGCAGAGCCAAAAGGCGAAAGTGTGGTTCCGGCAGACGAGTTGGAGCGTGTTCTGGATGTGCCCTACGGCCAGGGTGTAGACCACGCCGAAGGCATGACGTTGTTCTCCCCGGATGGCGGCACAGCCCGCTCGCTCCTTGTTGTTTACGATTCCGCGTCCGAGAGCCGGCAATTGGGAGAGAGCACGGCGGTGGCAGACGTTTTCCTCCTGCCTGGAACTGCCAACCCAAGAAGAGCTTAGCCGTTGAGTCGAGAGAAAAGCATGGTGTCAGGTCTTGCAAACACGCATCTGGCCTAACATTGCGCTTTACCCGAGCGCGGTTATAAATTGGTTTTATTTTTTCAGCTTTCTGTGCCGCGCCCGGTTAACTTTACGTAAATTCTGTTTCGGAATTTACACATCTGAATGTTCGAAATGGGTTGGGAACAGACTGTCTCGACCGGCAACAGTCGGCCACTTGCTGACGTTATGCGTAATCCGGCAAGTTAGGATAGAATGAGATTTCCATTCATTATTTTTTGAGAGAACAAGATGAAAAAAATAATTTTTGCACTGGTGGTTTTATTTTTGGCAAGTCAGACTGCTTATGCAGTCGAAGCAAGTTGTGATGCCAAAGCTGCCGAAAAGAAATTGGCTGGCGCAGCTAAAAATAGCTTTATCAAAAAATGTGAAAAAGATACCGATGTGAATGTTACCAAAGCGGATTGCGATGCAAAAGCAGCTGAGAATAAATTGAAGGGTGCAGCGAAGAATAGCTTTACCAAAAAATGCGTCACTGATGCAAGCAAGTAAAGTAGTCATCGCAAAGTTTTTCTTGTGAGTAAACTAAAAACCCGTTCGTGATATGGGCCAACGGGTTTTTAGTTTTTGGTTACTAGAACTGCAATAGCAAGGTACGTTACACCAATATTAATTCAAGAAGGTGTGGTAACACGTAACAATGATAATAGGTTGTATTTTAAGGCATAATAATTCGCTCAAGCCGAACCTCATGAGGTTTAGCTGAAACGTTAAGTTGCCGCAGAACACTCTCAAGCCTGATTGGAGGTATTTATGCTCGCATTCCTCGCACATCTGATTTTAACAGCAGCCTTGTTGCTGCTCGTGGCCAACCTCGTCCATGGCGTTCAAGTGCAGGGATGGGGTCCTGCACTCGTCGGCGCGATTGCTCTGGGTTTTGTGAATGCCGTCGTGCGACCGCTCATGGTTCTGCTCACGTTGCCCCTCACGATGCTCACCTTTGGGCTCTTTCTCCTGGTGGTCAACGCGCTCATGCTATGGTTGGTGGCTGCGCTAGTTCCTGGTATCCACGTTCAGGGTTTTGGGCCCGCATTGCTGGGGAGTCTGGTGCTCACGTTGCTTAATCTTGCCGTTGGGCTCCTCATAGCGAGGAAGGATAGTTAGAGCAACTCGAAACCGATCATATAGATTATGATGGGTTTAGGCTACGCCTATACCCATTTTAAACGCTGGCTCGGCGTAGCAATGCATAGGTTTTATCCATTTATGGGGTATCTTGTACTGACTGGAATTTGTCGGGTGGAGACTGTGATCTTGTTACAAATATTACAACTCTGAATGGCTGGTTTTGAGATTGGCTTTTTGAAATTGACGAATAACAGGTAACAGTCAGAACCGGACGTTCGTAGCTAGGGCTGGGTGTTATGCCCGGTTATACACAAGATAGACTTACTGGAGTTTCAAAAACTTTTCCATCCTTTCGGTCTTCCCAACAAATCCTATCGGAGTTGCACAGGAAATTGACCAGGCGTTTGAAACTAACCCGATTGGCTTTGTTATCGCAGGCACAAAAGTAGGCACCCAAGTCGGCAACCTTAACGCTTAGCAACGAACGTGGCGGCATATCCGATAACAATCTATCGTTAACAAATATTCTTACGTTGGTATGATGCTCGTGTTGCATTTTTTCACTCAATCCTTCCTTAGCCAACCATTTGCGGAAAGCGATTAGGATTTTCTGATTGCCATTGATAATAGCTTGGGTTTGGTCTGTGGCATCTAACGTGGTAACGACCCCTCGTAATTCTTGGGCGTGACGCAACTGATTATTGAGACCCTTGCGGATGCCGCTGCCAAAACCAACTCGATAGGAATTGAGTAGGCTGTCAAAAATGATTTTATCGCCAAAAGGTAGCAACACCGCATCCATCATTATAGGAAGTGGTAAAGGAAGTATTTCGGCGATTGGCGAGACTATGCAGATGACACCGTAAACAATTGGATTATCAGAGTCATTAAGGAAAAGACTATATTTTTGCAAATGGCGCATGATAAAGAATTTAGCGGCAACACGATTTTTCCAACTTGCTACCAATTCTAAATCTGCATCTGATAAATTATTAGGGTTGCTGTCAATGAAGTCTTGCAACAGTCGGTCTGATGCCCACAAGACATTCCGGATAACCGCTGCGTCTTGTTGTTTAATATTGTCGTTTTCAAGCTGGCTTGGAAAGCCATTAAACAACTTCATCTGTTTGTTGACATAACTCAATAATGACCACCAAATACGGTAAAACTGATCGCATTCGTCTGGTTGTAAATTCATGTCCGCTCCGTTTTCAAGTTTTGCTGCATAATGTGCTTCAGGCTGATAGTTTTGTAGCTGTACTATAAAAAGCCCATAATTTTTCGTGGGCTTTTCCAGCCTTCATTGTTCGCTTGTGATGATATTGAGTTTTACAAACAGATAAAACTCTCATAGGAGTTTTGTTTCAGAGAGTGAAGTTTTGATCGGCTTTTGAACAATAATTTTGCTTTAAAAATGATTTTGGCTGACTGCTTGGGTCGGGTATTGACGCAAGCGTTTCCACACAACTGCTGTTGATCTTGATGCTGTGATGACGGGCACCTCACGGCCATTAGCAGTCGTTGAGGGCTTAATAATCTTTCCGCGTTCTTAACATGTTTAAAAGCGTGAACACCCTCTGAAATACCACAGCAACTAACTTTTCGGTTAGTGCATATAGGTAATTATACGTATTGTTTTTTTAGTTCAAAAAATTATAATTTTTCTTAGTTCTTGGAATAGATGGGCGCTTTAAATATTTAGGTTAACTCTGGATGACGGTCAGAAACCAAAACTCGCCATTCAAAATTGATGATTAATTATTAAACTCTAAATCAGAAAACATCTGTCACTGATGATCGGAGTATGTTCTATACTGATTCGTAAAAACACTCACAAGACCGGAGAA
>JBAZTN010000208.1:0-5381 GCA_041661895.1 Methylobacter sp.
CTGGCCTTTCTTGTAAAGCCCGATAATATGCACCTGATCTTCAAGATGATCATATCCGGTAAATTCGGTCTGCGCATCAAGCTTTATATCCTGATCGTAGTCGGCACCGAAACTGCTGGCAGACCGCGCCCTGTCCCGCTGGGCCGACATCGCCATTTCGAATCCGGCATGATCAACGGTCAGATGCTTTTCACGGGCAAAATCAGCAGTCAAGTCAACAGGGAAACCATAGGTATCATACAACTGGAATACGGTATCGCCGGGGATGACAGAGCCTTCCATCTTGGCAACGCAGGCTTCGAGAATCTTCATCCCTTGCTCCAAGGTTTCGGCAAAACGCTCTTCTTCTTTTTTCAGTACGCGCTCGACCTGCTCTTGTGCGGCTTTAAGTTCGGGAAAAGCCTCGCCCATTTCCTCGGCCAGCGGTGCTACCAGCTTATAAAAGAACACATCGCGTATACCTAATTGATATCCGTGCCGGATGGCGCGGCGAATGATGCGACGCACCACATAGCCGCGCCCTTCATTGGACGGCATCACGCCATCCGCTATCAGAAAGGCGCAGGATCGTATATGATCGGCGATAACCCGCAATGAACTTTGTGTTAAATCGGTAATACCGGCAATTTCAGCTGCTGCCTTCAACAGCTTCTGGAATAAATCAATTTCATAGTTGTTATGTACGCCCTGCAACACCGCGGCAATACGCTCCAAGCCCATGCCCGTATCCACTGAAGGTTTCGGCAGCGGCGTTAACGCGCCATCAGCGGCACGGTCATACTGCATGAATACCAGATTCCAGATCTCGATATATCTGTCGCCATCTTCTTCCGGAGAACCCGGAGGACCACCGGCAATTTCTGCACCGTGATCATAGAATATTTCCGTGCATGGCCCACACGGCCCTACGTCGCCCATAGACCAGAAGTTATCTTTGGCGCCAATTCTTGAGAATCTTGTTTTGTCTATACCGACATCATCCAGCCAGATTTTTTCCGCTTCTGAATCTTCATCAAAAACGGTTATCCATAATTTCTCCGCAGGAATTTCCAGTTCTTTGGTTAAAAAATCCCAGGCAAAATGTATAGCTTCTTTTTTAAAGTAATCACCAAAGCTGAAATTGCCCAGCATTTCAAAAAAGGTATGATGCCTTGCGGTATAACCGACGTTTTCCAGGTCATTATGCTTGCCGCCTGCCCGCACACAACGCTGGCTCGTCACCGCCCTGTTAAAGTCACGCTGTTCTCTGCCTAAAAATACATCCTTAAACTGCACCATACCGGCATTGGTGAACAATAAGGTCGGATCATTCCCAGGGACCAGTGAACTTGAAGGCTGTACAGAATGTCCTCGCTCGCGAAAAAATTCCAGAAAAGCGGTGCGCAATTCTGCGCTAGTCATCTTTTTCATAATCAATACTTTTAAAACTAAAACTTATTCCAATTTGATAGCCAAATGATCAAATAAAGCACTAATCATTTCGCCGGAAAAACCACGGTGCAACAAAAAACGACTGCGTTTTGCCCACTCATTCCTGGCTAACACGAGATCATGGGCATATTTTTTGGTATAAACCTGCTCCAGCAGTTCCATCCAGCCACCGGCTTCTTTCTGAGCATAATCTTCAAGATCAAACGCAGCGATGCCATTTTGCCGAAGCTCATAGGCTACGCGAACAGGGCCGTAACCTTTCTGGATACGATGCCTGGCATAGCTTTCTGCATATCTAAGGTCGTTTTGCCAACCTTGCTGAGCCAATTCTGCAATAACAGTTACCGCGTCGTCCCTGTCAAAACCCCTTAGGGCTAATTTATTCAGCAATTCCTTCTGGCTATGCTCTCTTCGTGCCAGCAAACGCAGACAAACTTCCTTAATTTCCTTGGCGACTTCGTTCACGGCAGTCTAAGCCATATAACAATTAATTATTCGTCCTCTTCAACCGCAAAAGTCTCTTCAATAAGGGGAACAACTTTCTTGCCAAAAGCCTCGGCTCTTATTTTTGCTTCAATTTCTTTTGCTTTTTCAGGATGCTCTTTTAAGAAGGCCTTTACATTATCCTTGCCCTGGCCGATTTTTTCATCACCGTAACTGTACCAGGAACCTGATTTCTGAATAAAACCATAGTTAACACCCAGATCAACCAGTTCGCCCAGAAAGGAAATACCTTCCCCATATAAAATCTCAAACTCAGCCTGTCTAAAAGGCGGAGCAACTTTATTTTTGACGACTTTTACACGCGTTTCATTACCGATAACTTCATCGCCCTTTTTAATGGAACCAATACGCCGAATATCCAGACGTACCGAAGCATAAAACTTAAGCGCGTTACCGCCGGTTGTGGTTTCAGGGCTGCCGAACATGACGCCAATCTTCATCCTGATCTGGTTAATAAAAATAACCAGGGTATTGGAACGCTTGATATTACCGGTCAATTTCCGTAAAGCCTGAGACATCAAACGCGCCTGCAAACCCATATGGGAATCGCCCATATCGCCTTCAATCTCGGCTTTGGGTGTTAACGCAGCAACCGAATCAATCACGACCACGTCAACTGCGCCGGAACGAACCAGCATGTCGGTAATTTCCAACGCCTGTTCACCGGTATCGGGCTGGGAAACCAGCAAGTCATCGACATTAACACCGATTTTTTCGGCATAACCGGGATCCAGAGCATGTTCCGCATCAACAAATGCCGCAGTGCCGCCGAGTTTTTGCATTTCGGCAATCACTTGCAATGTTAATGTGGTCTTTCCTGATGATTCAGGACCATAAATTTCAATGACGCGACCGCGAGGCAAACCACCACAACCCAGTGCGATATCCAAGCCCAAGGAGCCTGTAGAAACGACGTCGATATCACGGGAAGCAGCCACATCGCCCATGCGCATGACAGAGCCTTTACCAAACTGCTTTTCTATCTGCATCAGCGCTGCGCCTAGCGCTTTCTTTTTGTTCTCATCCATCATTAATGCCCTGTACGTTAGAAAGAAGTGTCGGTCGACCAAACTGTTTATTATCACATAGAGATATGGGTTCGGGTAGTTTTGATTTACGCCTTTGCTGTCAGCATAGCCAAAGCCAGTTCCGCCATGTTTTTTGAGCCGCCACCCTGCCCTAATTGTTGCTTGACCTGGCTCAGGTTAGCTCTCATTTCATCGCTATAAGCTTGGTCAGTCAAAATCCGCTTAACTTCTGCGGCCAGATTTTCTGCCGTCGCATCATGCTGAATGAGTTCCTTCACTATGCCTTTGCCCATCACGATATTCGGCAATCCTATAAACGGCGTTTTCACCAGCCATCTGCCCAACCAGTACGTTAACGATGAGAGCTTGTAAGCAATAACCATAGGCACGGTTAGCAAGGCAATTTCCAGCGTCGCCGTTCCTGATGTCGTCATCACCACATCACAACATTGAATAACGTCATAAGGCTGGTTTTTTACCACAGCAACTTTAAGTGACGATTGGCTCAAATAGTCCTCAAGCAAGGCATCATCGATTGAATCAGCCTGCGGCAAAATAAACTGCGTTTCAGGCAAAGCGGCCTGAACTTGTTCAGCCGCCGCCAGCATGACCGGCAACATGCGCTTGATTTCGTTGGCACGGCTTCCTGGCAATAATCCTATTACCGGTTTTATAGCATCCAGCCCAAAGCGGATCAAATCCTCATCCTTGCTATGCTGCGCGTGGACTTTGTCTACCGACGGATGACCGACGTAGCGTACCGGCACATTCTCGGCATCGTAATAAGCCGTTTCGAAGGGAAATATAACCGCCATCATATCGATGACTTCGCCATATGCCTTTACCCGTCCAGGCCGCCATGCCCACACCTGGGGGCTGACATAAAACAGCACCTTGATGCCCTGCTTCTTGGCATAGCGCGCCAACTTAAAGTTAAATTCCTTATAATCCACACAAACCAGGAGATCGGGACGCTCATCCGAAATGATTTGCTGCATAAGCTTTAAGGCACGACGGATTTCGCCGTAATGCTTGATGACTTCAACAAGACCGATCACCGCAATACTGGAAGAGTCATAGCGGACATCAACGCCTGCCTGAGCCATTTTTGTGCCCCCCATGCCGATGCCCTTGATGTCCGGCTGATGTTTTCTCAGCTCAAGAAACATATTGGCGGCGTGTTGATCGCCGGATGATTCTCCGGCGCTGAACATGACAGTTAAGGAAGTGTGTTGAGACAAAGAAATTCCTCTAAATAAACCGGCTACTGTTTAAACAAAAGGCCGACTAAAAGCCGGCCCTTTCTATTTACCAAGACAATCTTCAAATACTCTTTATGCTGTCAAAACGCCCCGAATAACGCCGACTATTTCTTTAATCGTGTCATCTTCAAGATAAGGGCAAATAGGCAATGAGAAACATCTTGCCGCAACGGATTCAGTGACCGGCAGACTTAAACCTGCACATTCCTGCTTGAACACATTTTGCTGGTGCAGGGGCACGGGGTAATACACGGCACAGCCAATTTGCTTGTCCTGCAAGGCTTTCATAACCTCGTCACGACGATCGCACAACACTGTGTACTGATGATAAACGTGCTCACCCAATCCATCTTCAAACGGCGTGGTCACTGGCAAATCAGCCATCAATTCCGAGTAAAGATGCCCTGCATGACGGCGGCCTTTATTGTATTGGTCAATACGTTTCAATTTGGCTCTTAATATTACCGCCTGCATCTCATCAAGACGGCTGTTATAGCCGATGACATCATGATAATAACGCACGTCCGAACCATGGTTACGCAACTGTTTGATTTTTGCCGCGCATTCGTCCGAATTAGTCGTTACTAAACCACCGTCACCAAATGCGCCCAGGTTTTTGCTGGGAAAAAAACTAAAGCCTGATGCATGACCAATAGAACCGGTTTGTTTGCCATTGATGATCGCGCCGAAAGACTGGCAGCAATCTTCAATCAGTTTCAGATTGTACTGGTCGCACAGCTGCTTGATTCTAGTCATATCTGCCGGCTGGCCAAACAAATGCACGGGCATGACTGCCTTGGTTTTTGGCGTAATGGCTTTTTCTATCGCCTCCGGTGAAATATTAAAAGTCTTGGGATCTATATCGACAAAAACGGGAATCGCGCCCACATATTTGATAGCTTCCGCAGTGGCAATAAAAGTGAAGGCGGTAGTAATCACTTCATCACCCGCACCGATGCCTTCGGCAATCAACGCCAAATGCAACGCATCCGTTCCTGAGGCCACACCAATAGCATGTTTAACGCCCAGATATGCAGCTGCTTCTTTTTCAAAAGCCTGGACATTAGGCCCTAAAATAAACGAACAGTTTTCAATTGTCTCAGCCAGACCCTGCTCAACTTCAGCTTTTATTTCCGCGTATTGAGCCTTCAGGTTT
>JBAZTN010000209.1:0-5357 GCA_041661895.1 Methylobacter sp.
TGCCCATCTTGCCATGACCTTCACCTTCATTTTTCTGATCATCGTCACCATGCTTCATTCCGCCCATCATTCCCATACCGCCGTGACCGCCGTGGGCATGGAAAATTTCCATGAGTTGTATGGTGTTTAGCTTGATGCGTTCAAAGTCTTGAACATCATTGAACATATAGGGACGACCGTTAAGCAGCATAGCCATATGGGCTTCGGAAATAGCGATGGGGACTGGTTTTTCGGGATTGGCTGTGTCGGCAATCTGGTACCGGTGGATTTTCGATAATTGGGCCGGAAGCTTGGGGCTGTCGCTCACTTCTTTGGTGACACGGACTTTGAAAATAGGATAATCGCTACCAACGGGCAATGCGCTGTCGTGCATCATTCCGCCCATTCCCCCATGCATGCCGCCTCCCATGCCGCCTCCCATGCCGCCGCGATGCATCATGCGCTCGGCCATTCTCGGCAATACACCGGAAAATGGCAGGCTGCGCATCACTAGTTGCGAACCTTCGTCGCGACCGCTGAAATCCGCCCAAACGTCCAGGCGTTCGCCGGGTGCCAGCATGACATACGGTTTGGTTTCCGGTTTTTCCAGCAAGCCGCCATCGACGCCGATCACCGTGATCGGCGTGCCGTCGTCCCAGCCCAGTTTGTATATGCGCGCTGTCGAACCGTTTAAAAAGCGCAATCGATACGCGCGGCTGGCGACATCAATCTGAAAATCAGGGCGCCCGTTGACCAGTATCCGGTCACCGTAAAAACCCATCATGCGGTCATGCATGCTGCGGGCGTAAACGAGTTGATTCTGTCCGTCGAAGAGACGGTCCTGAATAACGATAGGGATTTCGTACTCGCCGGAAGGCAATTCCAGTGCGGCTTCTTCCTCGTCATTGATTAGTATTGCCCCGGCAAGACCGTTGTAAACCTGCTTGGCTGTGATTTCATGCGGATGCGGATGGTAAATGCTCATGCCCGCGCGGTTAAGCATTTCAAACTCATAGACCAGCGTTTCTCCGGGATCGATGACATACATCGGGTGCCCGTCCATATTGGCCGGCACATGCAGGCCGTGCCAGTGGGTGACGTGGGCTTCGGAAAGTTCGTTATGCAAATGAATGCGTACTTTCTGCCCTTTCTGCAAACGGATCAGTGGCCCCAGATACGAACCGGGCAGTTCTGTCAGTGTTTCTTTTGGCCCCTGCAACAGCCGTGCGGAGTATTGCTGTACGCGGGTCGGCTGGCCGGGCAGGATGGACATAGAGTTCGATCGACAAAACAGTTCAAGTTCGACATCTGGCTTGAAGTTAGGTGAGGCCTTGTTAGGTGCCATTTTCGGCATGCCATGCAGGCCTTCCATGCCATGCAGGCCTTCCATGCCTTCCATAGCACGCAGTAAACCGGGCATACCGGCAAAAGCCAGCAAACCCATGCTGGATTGGGTCAGGAAACGGCGACGGGAATAGTTTTTAAGACTAGACATAGAATCTCCTCGGACGGGATTGTCTCTGTTAGTGAAGCTTACGCTGAAGCGATGTGTACGAGGAGTTTATATGGGTGAATTATTATACTCAAGCAAATTTATATATTTGAGGGCAGGCTCGCTAAAGGATCAGGGCCGCGATGTTGCCAATAGTCAGTTTTGCACATGTACCAACAAATACAGCAACACCAGATTTGTGAACAGTAGCATTGCTGACAAGCCTTTCCAGAATAATAACGGATTGCGCTGTATGAGCGGTATGGCCTCTTCAGCGCTCAGGAACTTGGGATTGGGTGTGGACAGGTCATGCAGGAACTCTGATAAATCATCATAGCGAAATTGCGGCGTAATTGCTGTGGCTTTTTTTAATGCACCGTCAATCCAGATGGGAACCATGGCGTTGTGATGAAAACTGGGTACATAGTGAAGTTTTGCCAGCTTCATTTTGTTGGGTTTTTCCGGCATATCCTGACCGAAGGGTAGGGCGCCGTTAAGCATTTCATAAGTAATCACACCCATTGAAAACAGGTCGGATTTTACCGTGCCGCGTTGTCCCAGGTGATATTCAGGCGCCGTGTAATTTAATGTGCCGAGTATATTCTCTTCTTGGCTGTAATCCAGCGGGGCAATTTCCGTAATGCCGGCGATTTTAACCGAACCGAAATCGATGATTTTAACTATGCCGTTTTTATCGAACATGATGTTTTCAGGTTTCAAATCCTGATGCAGCATTTCCATGCGATGAAAAGCGCGCAGTCCCTTGGCAATCTGTTCAACGATTTTTCTGGCTTCTTTAATATCAGGCTTGGGGTTGGCGGTTATCCATTGTCTCAGTGTCGGGCCTTCGAGAAATTCGGTGACGTAATAAATGCAGCTTTTTTCTCGATTAGAGCTGAGTATTTTTAATACATTGTCGTGATGAATGCGTTTTCCTGCCCATTCTTCATGAAGAAAATGTTCTATGTAGTGGGTGTCGTCATCGTAAAGGATAGACGGGGTCTTCAAAATAACCGGAGTGCGGGTTATTGTATCGAATGCCCGATAAATCTGGGTGCGTTTGCTGGCATGCAATTCCGCCTCAATCCGGTAGCTATCAAGCACCATGCCGGGTTCCAACGGTGGCGGAAAGGGCAGGTTGGTGTGACGGCGAATAATCTCGTCTTCGTTGGCTTCGGGTAATTCATCGACCCTGAGCAGTTGGCAGGTCAGATTGTCATCACTGTGGTTGCCTTCGGCCTGCTGCATGATTTTTTCGGCAATCAGGGTTAAATCCGCGCTTGTCTGGACGAGTTTTTTCAGGGTTTTTTCATCGATAAAATCGTGTACCCCGTCAGTCGTCATTAAAAACAGGTCGCCTGTTTCCAAAGGCAGTGACTGGTAATCAACTTCCAGATGCGGTTCTATGCCCATTGCCCGGTTAAGATAATTTTTTTCTTTAACCCAGATGCGGTGATCGCGGGTTATCTGTTCAAAATTACCTTGCCGTAAACGATAAATGCGTGAATCACCGATATGAAAAATATGCGTCGTGGTCGATTTCAGAATAATAATGCTGAGTGTGCTGACCATGCCCCTTGTCGATTCATAGCGGCTTTGCCCCTGACTGTATAACCAGGAATTGGTAGCGGAAAGAATTTTTTGCCCGGCATGCTTGACTGACCAGGAGTCGGGAGTGCTGTAATAATCACTTAAAAAGCTGACGACACAGCAGTGACTGGCCTGTTTCCCTGCGTCACTGCCACTCATGCCGTCAGCAATGGCAGCGGCTATGCCTTTATGGGTCAGTTGCGAACCTTCCGGTATTAATGAACCAAAAAAATCTTCATTATCCGGCTTGATCCCTTTATCGCTGGCATAGCCGATACTGACTTTGAGTGTAGTTGTGGACATGGTTTATGTGTATGGATAGTTAATTTTACTTTAACTCAACTTAATTCGATCATTTCCACCGTACCGTCTTCCTGAACTTCGGCCATGTGGCCTTTGGGTTCATCAATAAACTGTACAGCAATCAACACCGATAGCGCCACAGCCGCTATGACCATAAAAAATACAGCAGGCGTAACAAACGATAATATGGTCAAAAACAATACGCCGCCGACATTTCCGTAAGCGCCGACCATGCCGGCGATCTGTCCGGTCATGCGCCGTTTAATCAAAGGAACTACCGCATAGACGGCACCGCAGCCGCCCGATACAAAACAAGTGCAGGCCACGATTATCAATACGGCCAATGCAATAGGCCACTCCGAATCAATCAGCGACATGCAGAAATACCCTGCCGACAGGCCCAAAACAAAAATGCTCAAAGACAATTTACGGCCGAATTTATCACTGATCCATCCTCCGACCGGTCGAGCAACCAGGTTAATAAAGGCAAAACTGCCCCCCAGCAAACCTGCCTCGACCATGGTAACGCCCTGTGATTCATGGAAAGTATCAAAGAAAAATAGCGGCAACATCGAAACAACGGCCAATTCCGAGCCAAAGGTAATGAAATAAGCCAGATCCAGAATGGCAACCTGCTTGAATTTGTATTTATGAATTTCATCTATCGGGTGTTGAAGATGCTCTTCATTGACGTGGATAATTTTATAGACGTTGTAGAGAAATAAAGCCCAAGTGCCGGTATAAATACAGATGGCGGCGACGTTAGACAACAGATTAACGCCCGCGGGTGATAATTTCCAGGTTAGCAGGCTCAAGGTGGCGTACAAAGGAATGCTCATCAGAATATAGAAGAACAGATCCCAGATACTGGTTACTTCCATTGCCCCTGCTTTTTTAGGCTTAAAGTAAGTTGAGCCTTTGGGTGTGTCAGACACGCTGAAGAAATAGATGACCGAATAAATCAGCGCAATAGCGCCTGTCGTTGCAATCGCATAGCGCCAGCCTTCATCGCCGCCATAGATCAGCGCGAGAGCAGGCAAAGCTCCGGCCGCAGCAGCTGAACCGAAATTTCCCCATCCGCCGTAAATACCTTCGGCAATACCCACTTGTTTGGCCGGAAACCACTCGCCGACCATGCGTATACCGATCACAAAACCGGCGCCTATAAAACCCAACAAGAAACGGGCCAAGGCCAGTTGCTCAAAACTGGTGGCAAAAGCGAACATAAAACAGGGAATGCTGCCTGCCGCCAGCAGTGTTGAATAGGTGCGTTTAGGACCGAATTTATCAACCAGAATACCGATCACAATGCGCGCAGGAATGGTCAAGGCGACATTTAAAATCAGGATGGTTTTTATTTCCGAGTTGCTCATCCCCAGCGTTTTAGCGATCACCATCATTAATGGCGCATGGTTAAACCACACCACAAAGCTGATAAAAAAAGCCATCCAGGTCATGTGGAGGATTTTGGTTTTTCCCGTGAAGGAGAGCAGGTTAAGGCGTTGAGATGTCATGATTGATTCCCAGTTGTTAAGGTTACTAGACCAGGAAATGCATGTTGCATGCCACACCTGCAAAGACTGCTGTAATGCTGGGTTATTATAGTGCGGACGATTGGGCTTAAAGCACCAAAAGCAGGCGCTTTAGGCGATGCAGAGAGTACAAGCCGAGCGGTATGCTATTGGGATCAGAGAGTAAAAAAGCGATGCTTAGCTGATAATGAGCACCATAATAATGCTTGATGCATAATTATGGTGCGGCGCAGGTTTTAGAAGCTTATGTTGCCTTGCACCCAGATTTTCTGAGTGTCCGTATTAGTAAAAGTATCAGGCTGATTATAGTTATCGGCGCTGTAATAAGCGTACTTGGCCAGCAATGAATAATGCTTGCCGAATTTCATAAGCGCTGAAAAATCCCATTCATCGCCGTACCTAATTTGCCCGGTATCGTCAGTAAAATTATGATAAGTTCCGGATAATACGACATTGCCGTG
>JBAZTN010000210.1:0-5313 GCA_041661895.1 Methylobacter sp.
TGAAGCCGCGAAAGCAAAAGCCGATGCAGCCAAGGCGGAAGCAAAACAGGCTGAAGCCGCGAAAGCAAAAGCTGCAGCAGCCAAGGCAGAAGCTGAGCAAGCCGAAGCGGCCAAAGCAAAAGCCGATGCAGCCAAGGTAGAAGCAAAGCAGGCTGAAGCGGCCAAAGCAAAAGCCGAAGCAGCCAAGGCAGAAGCAAAGCAGGCTGAAGCCGCGAAAGCAAAAGCCGATGCAGCCAAGGCTGAAGCTGAGCAAGCCGAAGCGGCCAAAGCAAAAGCCGAAGCAGCCAAGGCAGAAACAAAGCAGGCTGAAGCGGCCAAAGCGAAGGCCGCAGCAGAAAAGGCTGCGGCTGAGCAGGCTGAAGCAGCCAAAGCAAAAGCCGATGCAGCCAAGGCAGAAGCAAAGAGAGCTGAAGCGGTCAAAGCGAAGGCTGCAGCAGAAAAGGCTGAAGCTGAGCAAGCCGAAGCGGCCAAAGCAAAAGCCGATGCAGCCAAGGCAGAAGCAAAGAGAGCTGAAGCGGCCAAAGCGAAGGCCGCGGCAGAAAAGGCTGCGGCTGAGCAGGCTGAAGCAGCCAAAGCAAAAGCTGCAGCAGAACAAGCTGAAGCTGTCAAAGTAAAGGCTGCTGCAGAAAAAGCGGCTGCTGAAAAAGCTGCGGCTGCTAAAGAGAAAGCTGCGGCAGAACAGGCTCAAGCTGCTAGAATGAAAGCAGAACACGATAAACAGGATATGGCAGAAGCCTCAGCCGCCATCAAGCAGAAAGTCAATCGTAGCTGGATTCGACCTATATCTGCGACTATGGGTATGACCTGTAAAATCAGAGTTAGATTGATGTCAGATGGTACGGTGGTGGATGCTGTAGTTATTTCCAGTAGTGGAGATGATTTTTTTGATCGATCAGCAGAAAATGCCGTTAATAAAGCATCACCGCTTCCTGTGCCTACAGATAAGGAATTATTTGCTAGAGAATTTAGATCATTCGAATTTGTGTTTAATCCAAAATGATAAGAATACTAGAGGTGTAGTTTGGTTGTAGGTGATATTAAATGTTTAATTCAGCTTTTTGTAAGTTAAGTTATAGGGGTGCGAAGATGAGTTTTTTTATAAAGATGTTATTCATTGGCTTGGTTGGTTTTTATGCACCCATTAATCACGCGGCATTGACTATTGAAATTACCGAAGGTACTGAGAGTGCTGTGCCTATTTCAATAGTTCCTTTCGCCATGCAGGGAGTGCCAGTTGATATTAGCGATGTTGTAGATTCGGATTTAGAGCGCAGTGGTTATTTTAAAACGCTGGACAAACAAGGTATGCCTGGCAGGCCCAGCACCGCAGATGCGGTCAACTTTAAAGATTGGCAGGCTTTAGGGCAGAATTATCTGGTTATCGGGCGGGTAACTCAAGATGGTGGTCAATATAATGTTGAGTTTCAGCTGTTTAATGTCTATAAAGGCGAGCAACTGATGGGATACAGGATGGCTTCATCGGCAGCTGATTTACGCAGAACTGCGCATCATATCAGCGATCTTATTTTTGAGAAATTAACCGGAAAAAAAGGTGTATTCGGCACTAAAATTGCCTACATAACCAGTAGTAGACAAGGCAAACAAAGTACTTATGTACTTCATGTTTCAGATGCGGACGGATTTAATCCTCAAACAATCGCTTCGTCAACTGAGCCATTGATGTCGCCAGCGTGGTCTCCAGATGGACGGAAAATGGCCTATGTATCATTTGAGAAAAAATCAGCTGCAATTTATGTTCAGACCCTGGCTACAGGGGAAAGGCAGAGAGTCGCAGAATTTGCAGGTATCAATGGTGCGCCAGCATGGTCGCCGGATGGGGCAAAATTAGCTTTAACCTTATCAAAAGATGGCAGTCCCGATATTTATGTTTTAAATCTGGTGACGCGTTCATTAACTCGGCTGACTAGAAGTTACGCAATTGACACGGAGCCAACATGGTCTCCTGATGGAAGTAGTATCGTTTTTACATCAGATCGAGGTGGCAAACCTCAATTGTATATTATGCCAAGTCAAGGTGGACAAGAAAAAAGGCTGACATTTTCTGGAAGTTATAATGCCCGTCCCAGTTTTTCACCGGATGGTAGAAATATAGCAATGGTGCATGGAGAGGGTGGTGATTATCGTATCGCTGTTATGGATATGGCAACCCGGTCGGTTAATGTATTAACGGCTGGGCGTTTAGATGAATCCCCCAGTTTTGCACCGAATGGCAGCATGATTTTATATGCATCGCGAAAAGGCAATACAGGTTACTTATCTGCCGTGTCATTAGATGGTAAAATACAACAAAAGCTGGTGTTTGATAGTAGTGAGGTTCGTGAACCTGCATGGTCACCCTAGGCGGGGATACCAGCAACATGATTTTTTTGTACAACTAATTGACTATTTTTTGGAAAATAAAGATGAAATTAAATAAAACAGTATTTGCTTTAACGTTATGCGCAATATTTTTGACGGGATGTAGCTCAACAGATGAAAAAGAGGGGAGTCTTGCCGATGGTGGTTTGGGTGGATCAAGTGATGCATCAACCAGTGGCTTAAATGGTGGTTCCGGCTTATCTGGTTCAGATATGGGTGGCTCTGGTGCTGGCGGTTTGGGGCCCGAATTCAGCGATCCAAACAACCCGCTGTCAAAACAAACCATTTACTTTATGTTAGATAGCAGTCAGGTGCAGGAGGATTTTGTTGCTGTAATTGCGGCTCACTCACAATATTTGGCGGCACATCCTGGACAGCGTATGGTTCTGGAAGGTCATGGCGATGAGCGTGGTTCTCGTGAGTACAATATTGCACTGGGTGAGCAACGTGCGAAATCAGTAGCTAACATGATGAAAGCTCAAGGTGTTTCTGATGGCCAGCTGGAAGTTGTCAGCTATGGTGAAGAAAAGCCTGCGGCATTTGATCATGATGAAGCATCCTGGGAACTCAATCGTCGTGTTGAGTTGGTTTACCAAGGTAAATAAATGAAAGTACGCTTGATCCTGTTGCTATGTTTATGCAGTAATGTCTACGCAGAAGCTTGGGCATTACCACCTGTTGTTGATAACTCAACGTATCCTGCGACTCCAGGCAATACTGCAAAGCCCCCGTCCGCGACTAATGTATACGAACTGCTAGGACGTTTGGAGCAGTTGCAATCTGAGGTGCAGCAGCTAACAGGCAAGGTGGAAGAGCAAGCATATCTCATTGCCGAGATGAAAAAACATCAGAGTACAATGTATTCTGATTTTGATGAGCGCATGCAAAGTCTTGAGAAAAAAACTGAAGGTGTTGCATCGTCAGCTGCTGAAACCGTTGAAAAGCAAGAGCCTTCAGTTGAATCCCCAGTAGCGGCGGCTCCTACTGAAGCTCCAGCAGATAAGCAAGTGGTTGAGCAGAAAAAAGATGTTGTGCAAGCCTCGGGTGAAGCTTCCGCTCCTGCTCACGCCCCTCGCCCACTTCCTGTAGGCGAAGAAAAGCAGCAATATCAACAGGCATATGAGGCACTTAGAAATGGACATACTGCCCAGGCAATTGCTGAATTCAATGCATTGCTAAGTAAAAATCCAGGTGGTGAGTATGCTAATAATGCCCAATATTGGTTGGGTGAAGCTTACAGGGTTAATCAGGACATTGATTCAGCGCGTAAAGCATTCAACAGTGTAATTGAAAATTATCCTGACAGCTCGAAAGTCCCGGATGCTTTATTGAAGCTTGGCTATATCGAAATTGATCAGAAAAATATAGTAAAAGCGCGTGAGTATTTAACACGCGTTACCGGTGATTTTCCTAGTTCAACTGCGGCACAATTAGCATCAAAGAAATTACGAATTCTTGATGATGTTAAAAATTGACTGTGAGTTCGTTACGCATAACAGAAATTTTTTATTCACTACAGGGTGAGTCCAATACAGTGGGTCTGCCCACTGTTTTTATTCGGCTCACCGGTTGTCCATTAAGATGTGTCTATTGTGATACATCCTATGCTTTTACCGGTGGTGAAAAAATAAAGATAGATGCAATCATTGCGCAAGCCGAACAGTACGGAACTAAATATATTACCGTAACAGGAGGCGAGCCTCTGGCTCAGCCAGCCTGCCTTGATTTAATGACAAGGTTGCTCGATAAAGGCTATGTGGTTTCACTTGAAACCAGCGGCGCTATCGATATGTTTGCTGTTGATCCTCGTGTTATCAAAGTAATGGATCTTAAAGCACCTAGTTCAGGTGAATTAAGCAAAAATCGTTATCAAAATATCGAATATCTGACAAAAAAGGATCAGGTCAAGTTCGTTATTGGTAATGATGAGGACTATGACTGGTCAAAAGCTGTTTTAACAGAATATGATCTGTCTGGTCGCTGCGAAATATTGTTTTCACCAGTGATGGGGCAGCAAAATCCAACAGAGTTAGCCGAAAAAATTCTTCAGGACAGATTACCTGTCCGTTTTCAAATCCAACTACATAAAATACTTTGGGATGATGCCCAAGGTAAGTAAATCCACATGCAAAAAAAAGCCATCGTCCTACTGTCCGGAGGATTAGATTCAATTACCGTACTTGCTCTTGCAAAAAAGCAGGGATTCAAGTGTTACGCCTTAAGCTTTGATTATGGCCAGAGGCATAATGCCGAATTGGTAGCGGCTGCGCAGATAGCGGCAGATTATCAGGTAGAAGATCATAAAATTATCCAGCTGGGTTTGGGTTCAATTGGCGGTTCAGCGCTGACGGATGAGCATATCGCCGTACCTCAAACTCTTCAAGCTGGTATACCGGTAACTTATGTACCGGCAAGAAACACCATATTTCTGTCCTTTGCCTTAGGCTGGGCAGAAGTTTTAAATCTAAGTGATATTTTTATTGGTGTTAATGCCGTGGATTATTCAGGATACCCAGACTGCAGGCCTGAATTTATCAAAGCATTTCAAGAACTAGCGAATCTTGCTACTAAGGCTGGCGTAGAAGGTGAACGTATCACTATACATACCCCCTTGATTGCGCTCAGCAAGGCAGAAATCATTAAAAAGGGAGTTGGACTGGGTGTGGATTATACGCGCACAGTGTCCTGTTATTCCGCTGATGAGCAGGGTCGTGCCTGTCGAGTATGTGATGCTTGTCGTTTAAGAAAAACCGGTTTTATCGAAGCGGGAATAAAAGATCCAACGCAATATCAATCAAGTTAAAAAAACATTGCCAGAATCAAATTAATCAGTATAATAGGCAGTCTTTGTTGGGTCGTTAGCTCAGCCGGTAGAGCACCGCACTTTTAATGCGATGGTCGCGCGTTCGAATCGCGCACGACCCACCATCAAAG
>JBAZTN010000211.1:0-5284 GCA_041661895.1 Methylobacter sp.
CTGCCCCATCATGGGCAACTTAACCAGCACATCGCATTGTTCCTTGGTCAACCGTCTTAAACCTTTACCTTCCGCTCCGACGACCAAAGCCAGAGGTACCGTGAAATCTGTTTGATAGGCGGTCTGATTGGCTTCACCTGCCGCGCCCATTACCCAGATGCCCTGCTCTTTGAGCCAGCGCAAGGTTCTGGACAAGTTAGTCACTTGATAAACCGGCACCGTTTCTGCAGCCCCGCTGGCCACTTTACAGACTGTCGGAGTAATCCCCGTGGCATTATCTTTAGTGATAATCACCCCATGCACACCGGTAGCGTCAGCGGTTCTAAGACAGGCTCCGAAATTATGAGGATCCTGAACATTATCCAGCACCAGAAATAAAGGCGTTCCTGACAGCGCTAATAAAGCGTCCTTTAGGTCACTTTCTGATAATTCACCGGGCATTTCAACTTCAATAACAATGCCTTGATGGTTATTGCTATCTGCAAAACGATCCAGTTTTTTCCTGTCGACTTTTTCCGGTTCTATGCCCAAGTCCAATAAATCGCCGACAAGCTGAGTCAAACGCTTGTCTTGTCTTTGGCTGTCGAC
This sequence comes from Methylobacter sp., assembly GCA_041661895.1. Classification (GTDB taxonomy): domain Bacteria; phylum Pseudomonadota; class Gammaproteobacteria; order Methylococcales; family Methylomonadaceae; genus Methylobacter_A. The sequence continues at coordinate 589 of JBAZTN010000211.1, forward strand.
CCAAGCCTTACCGATTTTTTTAGGAGAATAATCTAAAGCTGATTGTACCGAATGTATTCCATATATTTTGCTTAATTTCATTTTTTACGGCGTCTTTTTTTAGGTTTGGTTCGTGCGGCTTGTTTTTGCGCCAGTTCAAAATCAATCTTCTTTTCATCAAGATCAACACGAACGACCCTGACATTGACGCTATCACCCAAACGATAGTTTATACCGGTGCGCTCACCTTTTAATTGGTGACTGGTGGCATCAAAATGAAAATAATCCTGCGCCAGATTACTGATATGAACCAATCCTTCAACATAGACTTCGGCAAGTTCAACAAAAAAGCCAAACGAGGTGACCGCTGAAATAATGCCTGGGAATTCCTCGCCGACCTTATCCATCATATATTCGCATTTGAGCCAGCTCACTACATCACGCGTGGCATCATCGGCACGTCGTTCATTGGCGGAGCATTGCTCGCCCAAAACAACCATATCAGGAATCCCATAGAAAAAACTTTCCACTGGTTTGCTCTGCAAACAATGCCTGATCGCGCGATGCACCAGCAAGTCAGGATAACGACGAATTGGCGAGGTAAAATGCGCGTAAGCTTCCAACGCCAGACCGAAATGGCCTTTTAACTCGGGACTGTAAATGGCCTGTGACATCGAGCGTAACAATACGGTCTGGATTAAATGCGCATCCGGCCTATCTTTGATTGACTCCACCAGATGCATATAATCCAGTGGTGTTGGTTTAGCGCCTCCGCCTAAGCTCAAACCCAGTTCACCAAGAAAGGTTTTCAGATTAAGCAGCTTATCGGCACTCGGGCCATCGTGTATCCGCAACAGCTTGGGCATTTTTTTACTGTTTAAAAAACGCGCCGCCGCCATGTTCGCGGTAATCATAAACTCTTCAATCAATTTATGCGCTTCGTTACGCACCACCGGCACTATCTTTTCGATTTTACGCTCTGCACCGAAAATAATTCGGGTTTCCTGCGTGTCAAAATCCATGGCACCGCGTTGCTCACGGCTTACCCGCATGACCTTGTAAAGTGCATATAACTCCTGTAAATGCGGCATCAAGGCTTTATATTTTTCGGCTAACGCCTGATCGCCATCAACAAGCATTTTTGCAACTTCGTTGTAGGTCAACCTGGCGTGAGAACTCATCACTGCATCAAAAAAGCGTGACCGGGTAACCTGACCTTGCTCGTTAATATACAGCTCACACACCATACATAACCGATCCACATTGGGATTAAGCGAACACAGGCCATTGGACAAAATCTCCGGCAACATGGGTATGACTTGTTCCGGAAAATACACCGATGTACTGCGTTTCTGGGCTTCTTTGTCTAATGCCGAATTTATCTGCACGTAATGTGAAACATCAGCAATCGCAACCAGTAATTTCCAGCCTTTTGGAGTTTTTTGGCAATAAACGGCATCGTCAAAATCACGGGCATCTTCGCCATCAATGGTGACTAACGGAATTTCCCGCAAATCAACCCGATCCTGTTTTGCAGACTCCGGCACATCCTTTTGTAGCGGTTTAATTTCTTCCAGCAACTCGTCAGGCCACTGATTAGGTAGGTCATAGGAACGAATCGCCATTTCGATTTCCATTCCCGGCGCCAAGTGCTCGCCCATTACCTCAATGATCCGGCCAATAGGCTGCCGAAGTTTAGTCGGCTGCTCTAGAATTTCAGCAACAACAATCTGCCCATGTTTAGCCTTGCCAACGCCGCCTTTTTGAATCAGGATGGTTTGAGCTATATTTTTATTGTCCGGCACCACGTAGGTAAATTCGTCTTCCTTATAAAGCCGCCCTACAACCTGATGCGTATTTCTCTGCAGAATTTCAACAACCGCCCCTTCCCTGCGACCTTTTTTATCAATCCCTGCAACACGCACCAGCGCCCTGTCATTGTGCAGTAACGGATTCATTTCCCGTGGTGATAAGAACAGGTCATCTGAACCATCATCGGGCTTAATAAAACCAAAGCCGTCCGCATGACCGATAATGCGCCCGGCAATTAAATCCTCATTGTTAACCAGGCAATATTTTTTGCCGCGATTAAATAATAATTGCCCATCCCTTTCCATTGCCCGTAAACGACGGCGTAACGCTTCTAACTGGTCTTCGGATTCAAGGGAAAACGCTTCCGCGATGTCTTCGCGGCGCAACGGTTTGCCAGCGTGTTCGATCAATTGGAGAATTAATTCGCGACTGGGAATGGGGTTCTCATATTTCTCAGCTTCACGCTGAGCATATGGATCTTTTGTTGAACTAAAATCAACGTCTTTTTTAGACTTCAATGTCATTTAAATAATAAAAATTAAAGAGTATGGATACAATAAACATATCTTAATGTATAAGCCTAGTATATCGATTAGGATTGAAAGAGAAAAGTTTTTGGCTCTTATGCAAAAAACCATTTCCCCCATTGGGTCGAGATATCACCATCACGTCTAACTCGAAATCAATTAAGTTTAGGTAAAAATTTCGCGCTTAATTGACAAAACCACAGAGGGTGGGTATAGTGCGCGCTCACTTCAGCTTTTACAGCTAACCTCTGCCGAGGTGGTGAAATTGGTAGACACGCCAGCTTCAGGTGCTGGTGGGGGCAACCCCGTGGAGGTTCAAGTCCTCTCCTCGGCACCATCGCATCGTTTCGTTTATATTTCAATAACTTAACCACCACCTAACTTTTAGTTATTGTACATGTATATTGTACACGAACATGCATGTCTGTGATAATTATCACACAATTTGATAAACACGCAAAGACAACTGATGATCTCTACCTGTTTTCTTTCGGTTTTACCCTAGGTAATGTTACTCCCATGTCAACTTACGCTTCTTTTAGAGGTATGCCTTTGGTTTTGAGACGGTACTGTAGCCTCACATAGACGACCTGTAATAACACAGCCCACTGAACCATCCACTGCAAGTATCTGCCCATCAGGATTGAAGGCAACAATGCCGACGCCATTCCTACAGCCAAATGCAATGGCAGAAACCAGACTAACTTAGCCAGACGCTCACTCCCTCTCCTACTGAGAGCAGTCTCACACTGAGACCATACTCCGTTAACTTCTTCTAGGCCTATTGCCTTTAAATTCCGGTTTGGCTGTAGTTGCCCGCTTTTCATGCTCCATTCCCGCAAATTCAAACAGCAAATCCAGTTCTTTATCAGTTAGTTCATAAAAAGTACGCGCTTTCAGGCGCTCAGGCAACACCACAGGCCCGTAACGCACACGCATTAAGCGGCTAACGACCACTTCCTGCGATTCCCATAATCGCCTTACCAGCCTGTTGCGGCCTTCTGAAACGGTAACGTTGTACCATTTATTGGCACCTTCACCGCCGAAAAATTTAATATCGTCAAATTTGGCTTTACCATCTTCAAGCTCGACACCCTGCTTGAGTTTTTCCAGCGTCGCATCTGAAACATTACCTAAAATCCGCACGGCGTATTCACGCTCGACCTGGGTTGACGGATGCATTAAACGATTTGCCAGTTCGCCATTATTAGTGACCAACAACAAACCTGAGGTATTGATATCCAGACGGCCAACGGCAATCCAGCGACTCGTCTCTAATTTTGGTAACTGCGTAAATATAACCGGACGACCTTCAGGATCACGACGCGTAACCACTTCACCAGTGGGTTTATGGTAAAGCAATACTCGAGTAGGCTGCTCGGCAAATTTTTCCCAGTGAACAACCCTATCATTAATCTGTAAATGATCGCCGACTTTCAATCGATCACCGAGATTAACAGTATTGCCGTTGATCTTGAGTCGGCCCTCATCTATCCAGCGTTCAATTTCTCTTCTGGAACCGATGCCACCGCGCGCAAGTACTTTTTGAATACGCTCGCCCTCCCCTGCCTGACTGGCAGCAGCTTTTTTCGACGCTTGAGGTAACTTTTTCTCAATCGGTTGTTTCGGCGAACTGCTCCTGCGTTGCTCTGTCTCCTGCATCCTTGCTGTCGTCGTCTGCTTCGATGATTTGTTCGTTGATTTCGGAGAATTGCTCGCTTGTTTCTTCGGGCTGTTCGTTGGCTTCTTGCTCTTCACTCTTTACCTGCATAGGTTGTTGCATATCATCTGCCGGCAAATCGAGATTTTGAATCTCCTGCAAAGTCGGCAGCTCATTTAATGATGTAATATTGAAATAATCTAAAAATTGTTTGGTCGTCCCATATAAGGCCGGTCTACCGGGAACTTCCTTGTGCGCCACTACCCTAACCCACTCACGCTCCAGTAAGGTATGAATGATACTTGAACTGACACTGACACCACGAATATCCTCAATATCTCCGCGTGTTGCCGGCTGACGATAAGCGATAATGGCAAGCGTCTCAAGTAACGCCCTAGAATATTTTGGCGGTTTTTCTTCAAACAACCTTGATACCCAGCGCGACAATTCCTGCTTAACCTGAAAACGATAGCCGCTGGCCACCTGCTTTAATTCAACCGGCCTGAAACGGTAATCTTCAATAATCGCCTCTATCGCTGTATGTATTTCCTGCATTTCCGGCTGTTCAATTTCAGGAAAAATCTGCTGCACCTGCTTGGGTGTCATAGGGCGATTGGCAGCAAATAAAATGGCTTCAACTACACGTTTAATTTCCACGTTGATTTCACGTTGTTCAGTTACGGAAGGCGATGGCGAAGACTCAGCTATCGGCGCCGGT
>JBAZTN010000212.1:0-5206 GCA_041661895.1 Methylobacter sp.
CGGCATGAACAGCATACGCGGCTACGCTTACAAGGAACTGGGGCCTAAGGATAATCAGGGTAACGTTATAGGCGGCAAGTTCTTAAGCGTGGTCAGCGCGGAATACGAACAAGCTGTGCTCGATGACTGGGGCGTTGCGGCATTTATTGATGCCGGCAATGCTTATAATCCAGAGAATATCAGCATCAAAGCCGGTGCGGGATTGGGCGTCAGGTGGTATTCGCCCATAGGCCCGATCAGGCTGGATTTTGCAGTCCCCTTGAACGAATCGGATTCTTCGTTTCAAATCCATTTTGCCGCAGGCGCAAGGTTATGAAGAAACGCATACTTCTGATTAGCCTGATACTCGTGCTGATGATTCCTGTCGGCTTGATCGGATTGATGAACAGCACAATCGGCAGCCGCTGGCTGTTGCAGTCGATTTTCTCAAGTTTGCCGACAAAGGCTTCAGTTAAAACCATTGATGGTCGGTTGCTTGAACGTATTGTACTCTCTGATCTGTACTATCAAAGCGATAAGGGAACGGTCGCCATTAAAAAACTGGTGTTAATCTGGCAACCTTCCAGACTGTTCTCGGATACTTTAAAAATTGTTGATATTACCCTCGAAGAGGTAACCGTTAGTCTGGCTGAGACATCATCACCAGCAGCAGAAAGCAGTTTTGACCTTACCGCCGAGTTACGGCTACCGGTACAAATCGTGATTGAAAACCTGTTGGTGACAAATCTCAGCTTTCAGCAAGGCGAACAGATCCAGCAACTGGATAAACTCCAGTTGTCAGCGTTTACCGAACACGGCCGGATTAACCTTGTCTCACTGGCCATTAATGCCCAAACTGTGGCTGCGACAGCCAAGGGACAAATGGATTTGGGCAAGGGCCATCCATTGAGTTTGACTGCCGACTGGCAAGCCAAAACAGAAGGCTATGGCTTATGGCAAGCGATTACCACAGTCACCGGCGACATGAAGCAGCTGTTTTTCGATAATCAGTTGTCGACACCACTTAAATTAACCCTGAAAGGGAATCTGGATAATTTGCAGGATGAGCCGCATATAACCGCGCGCGGCGACTGGCAAAACCTTAACTGGCCGCTCAGCGGGGGCAAGCCGCAGGTGGCCAGTGAACAAGGATCGATTGAGTTGACAGGTTTGCTCAGTGATTATCAGGTTAGGTTAAACGGCGATTTAACCCGGCCGACTTTGCCAAAAGCCCAGTTAGCGTTTAACGGCAAAGGCAACATGGATGCCCTGTCCATTGAAAACCTTGAGCTCAAATCAACGGCGGGAGTCTTCCTGATCAGCGGTGATGTTGCATGGAAAGACGCTACGGTTTTTGATCTAAAAGCCACAGGGCAAGATTTCAATCCCGCCATCCTGTTACCCGAACTGCCCGGCAGCCTGACCTTTGACACTCGCCTTAAAGGACAACTGGCTGGCGAGAGATTACAACTGGCTGCCGATATTAACAAGCTGTCAGGCAAGTTGCGCGGCTATCCGGTTAGCGCAAGTGGCAAACTGGCTTTGGCGGACGAGCAAGTCAAGGTCGATGCCCTTAAGATCGTTTCGGGGGCCAATAAAATCGCAGTTAACGGCACACTGGGACAGAAACAAGCGGCTCTTGTCGTTGCCATCGACGCCCCTGCTCTGGAGACTTTATGGCCAGGTCTTGGCGGCAGCCTGAAGGCAGATGGACAATTGCAAGGCGCTTGGAAAAACCCGTCGGTAAAATTTCAAGCGAGCGGCAAGCGTTTGCGTTTTGCCGAACACAGTGCCAAGCAGTTAGCCATCGATATCGACTACTCTGCCGACGCCAAAAAAATATCCAAGTTACGACTGTCAGCCAGCGCCATCAAAACCGGCACAACTCAGATCGCAAAACTGCTGATCGATGGCTCAGGTACTTTCGAGCAGCATCGCCTTAACGCCGATCTCAGTTCTTCTTATGGCGATGTATCCAGTGCGCTCACAGGCCACCTCAAGGCCGGTGTGTGGCAGGGCGATTTTTCCAGGCTGGATATGAATACGCCGGATTTTGGTCGCTGGCAACTTAAAGATAATGTGGCGGTTCGCGTAGCACAAAGCCCCGCCGGCATGGATGTAACGCTGGCGGAAGCCTGCCTGGTCCAGCAGACCGCCGCATTTTGCATGCAGGGTCGCTATCCAGCCAACGGCGACTTCAAGTTTCAAGTTAAGGCCAGGGAGCTGCCGGCGGGCCTGATGCAAGCCTATTTGCCTGAACAGATGACCATAAAAGGCCTCATCAATGCCGATGCCGACATACAACAGCAAAAGGGCCTGCTTAACGGCACTTATCGGCTGAACATGCCCTATGCGGACATTACCCTAAAATCCAGGGAGGCAATCACAGAGATTCCATTGGGCGCATCGTCCCTGTCAGGCAACATTAACGGCACGATAATTTCAGCAAATCTTGATCTGGCGCTGGCCGCCCGGGATTATTTACGCGCCCGACTGCAACTGGACACCGGCAAAACTCAGGCGCTATCCGGTCAAGTGACGGCTTCAGTGGTTGAATTTGCACTGTTAAACCCTTTTGTTCCGCAGTTATCGAACATGAAGGGCAATCTTAACGCGGATCTGGCTGTAACAGGCAGCACCGACAAACCGGTTGTCAACGGTGCTATACGTTTCACCCGGGGATCTGTCGACCTGCCTGAGTATGGACTTGGAATCCGGGAAATCACCTTACTAGCTCTTGCATCAGCCGACCCTGCCCGGCCCATTCAGCTAAGCGGGTCGGCAAAATCCGGGCAAGGTTCCATTAGACTCAACGGCTTTACAGACTTGCAAGGGACTGCAGAGTTAATGCTGAACGGTGCGGATTTTGAAGTCGCCAAATTACCGGAGGCGCAAATTGCCGTTTCACCTGAATTAAAACTGGTATTTGCCGACAGGAAAGGCAAAGTGACCGGCAAACTCAAGATTCCAAAAGCCCTCATGCAGCTTAAGGAAATCCCTGAGAAAGCCGTGAAAGTCAGCCCTGATGAAGTTATTCTTGGCGAAGAAAAAGACGAGCAAAAAGCCGCGGCAGCTGTCAACATAGATGCAGCTATAGATGTTGAACTTGGCAAACAGGTCAGCTTTTCAGGACAAGGACTGAAAACCGACTTGTCAGGTAACGTGAGGCTTATAAAAACCGGAGAAAAAACAGCCATGTATGGCAATATCGACATGAACAAGGCGCATTATAAAAGCTATGGACAGGATCTGACCGTGCGCAAAGGCCGTTTCCTCTTTAACGGCCCGGTCGATAAGCCTTGGCTGGACGTAGAAGCCATACGCATATCAAAAAGCAAGCAAGTTACCGCCATTCTTCACCTGACCGGCCCGCTAGAAGCGCCTCAAACTCGGCTATCTTCGGAGCCTGCCTTGCCGGAAGCAGAAGTGCTTGCCTACTTAGTGACCGGCGGACCATTAAACCAGGTGAGCAAATCGGAAAGCAGTATGGTTGCCGGCGCGGCATTATCTTACGGGGTAGGCCAGGTATCCTGGATTGCCGACAAACTGGGGGTAGACAAATTTGAAGTTCAAGAAGGAAAAACGCTGCAAGACACACTGATTGCCGTAGGCCAATACCTGACACCGGATTTTTATGTGGGAACCAAAGTCGGTCTGTTTAATAAACAAACTGTATTGGTACTAAAGCATAAACTGACCAATACCTTTAATGTTGAAACACAAACAGGCACATCACAAAGAATAAAACTAAACTATGAATTTGATACCGATTAATAAAGTGGAATAAATACTACCTCAAAGATTGGAGTGTATTAAGCTTATAGGTTTTGTTATTGTACAAGCATCTTATAAGGTGAAGAGGCGCTGTAATGGAAAACGAATTCTCTTTTGCAATAGGCCCGGTGGTGATAGGTGCATCAATCATCACCACATGGGGAATCATGCTGGTAATTACGATAATAGCCTGGCTTTCAACCCGGCATCTGAACATGTTGCCCGGTTCGCTGCAAACCACCGTTGAAGGCATCGTGGCGGCTATCGACGAAGCCATAACCGCAGTTGCACCGGAACATGGACGGCAGATCATGCCTTTTATTGCTACCCTTTGGCTGTTTCTGATTGTTGCCAATCTGGTGGGCTTGATACCGGAACTGCATTCACCCACCCGCGATCTTTCCGTGACCTCGGCACTCGCTGTTTTGGTGTTTTTCTCGGTGCACTGGTTTGGCATAAAAACCCAGGGCTTGAAAAGTTATCTCCATCATTATCTGACTCCCAGCCCTATTTTGCTGCCTTTTCATATTATCAGCGAATTTACCCGCACCCTGGCGCTGGCCATACGTCTATTCGGCAATATGATGAGTCTGGAAATGGCTGCCATGCTGATTTTGCTGGTGGCAGGCTTCCTCGCGCCGATTCCTATTTTAATGCTGCATATAATTGAAGCGCTGGTACAGGCCTATATCTTCGGCATGCTGGCGCTGATCTATCTGGCCGGCGCCATGCAATCCCAACAACTTAACTCACAGGAATAACTTATGACTGACATAGCCTCGATCATCCTTGGATCCAGCATCTCCGCCATTATCGGCATCGCGCTGGGAGTAATGCTCCCTGCCCTGGCCATGGGCAAAGCCATCGGCAGCGCACTGGATGCCTTGTCACGTCAACCGGAATCGGAACGCTCGATCATGCGCACCTTGTTTATCGGGCTGGCCATGATCGAATCGCTGGCCATCTATTGTCTGGTCATTATTTTGATCGTGCTGTTTCGAAACCCGTTGCTTGAATACATCGTGAAATAATTCGAGATAAAAGCATGGAATTCAACCTCTCCACCTTTATCCTTGAGATCATCAATTTCCTGATTCTAATCTGGATTTTGCAGCGCCTTTTTTACAAGCCCTTGCTGGAAGCGATTGCAAAGCGCAAGCAAACTATTGACCAATCACTTAACGATGCAAAAAACCTGCAACAGCAGGCGGAACAACAACGCAGCCTTTATGAAAACCGCCAAAAGTTGTGGGAGCAAGAAAAGCAGGCCGCTCTCGCCGCACTGTATCAGCAAATAGAAGCTGAAAGAAAAACTCAAATGGATCGGCTGAATGCCGATCTCGAGCAGGAAAAACAAAAAGCAAAAATCACGTTGTCACGCCAGCAGCAGGAGTTACAGCAACTAGCCGAAAAACAGGCATTACAAAACGGTGCCCGCTTCGCCGGCATGCTG
>JBAZTN010000213.1:0-5189 GCA_041661895.1 Methylobacter sp.
CTGGCAAAAGAAGAATGGTTCACCGAATTACTGGGTTTAGAAAATGGCATACCTTCGCATGACACCTTCGGCGAAGTTTATGCAGCCATTGATACTGAGCAGTTTAGCCTCTGTTTTTCCCGCTGGGTTGCTGATATAGCCAACATAACCGAAGGGGAAGTGATTGCGATAGATGGCAAGTGCTTAAGGCGCAGTTTAGACAAGGCCTCAAAAAAAGCCGCCATTTACATGGTCAGCGCTTGGGCACAGCAAAACAACTTGGTTTTAGGCCAAGTTAAAGTCGATGATAAATCGAATGAAATCACGGCCATTCCAAAATTACTTTCACGGCTTGATATAGCAGGGGCAGTGATTACTATCGATGCGATGGGTTGCCAAAAGAAAATAGCCAAGCAGATTAAACAGCAAGGCGGTGACTATGTGTTTAGCCTGAAAGGCAATCAAGGCAACTTGCATGACGATGTTAAAACCTTTTTCACTTCGTCTTTAGCGCCGGCAGTTGCCTCTGTTAGCTATGATGGTGAACATGGGCGTATTGAAACACGCACTATTCGTGCGACAGCCGATATAGCTTGGCTACAAGAGCGACATGACTGGAAAGGCTTGCAAAGCATTATCGCCGTCACCTCAAAAAGAGAAATCGGTGACAAGGTGACTGAGGAAACACGCTATTTCATCAGCAGTCTTGATGCGAACGATCCGAAGCGATTAGAACGCGTGGTGCGGGCGCATTGGTCAATAGAAAACAATCTTCACTGGGTTTTGGATATTGCCTTCGATGAGGACAGCAATCGGACTCGCAAAGGGCATAGTGCTGAAAATCTAGCTGTTATCCGGCATATTGCCTTGAATCTGATCAAGGCTGAAAAAACGTCTAAAGTCGGTATCAAGATCAAACGGTTAAAGGCCGGATGGGACAATGATTATTTAGTCACTCCTGAAAAACCCTCTATCCAATTGAAATATTTAATTAATATCTATTTTTAAGCCCATCTTTTCGACCGGAAATGCTAAAATATGCCCCTGTTTTCCGGTCGAAAGGGTGAAAAATGTTGATTACTTCCAGTACAGGTCATCAGACCAATTTATTCGGCACCGATCTGCTGCAACAACTCGATCCCAATGATCCGTTGCTCCGCCTTGCCAGCGTGCTGCCTTGGCGCGAACTGGATCAAGCCTTTGCCAAACATTATTGCCAAGGCCTGGGCAGACCCGCTAAACCCATCCGACTGATGGTCGGACTGTTAATTCTCAAGCAACTGGAAAACCTCAGCGACGAAGCGGTGGTGCTGCAATTCAAGCGTAACCCCTACTACCAAGCGTTTTGCGGTTTCACCGAATTCAGTTGCAAATTGCCTTGCGACAGTACCGAGCTGGTGCATTTTAGAAAGCGCATCGGCGCGGAAGGTGTCGATCAGCTGTTTCAACTCAGCGTGAGATTACACGGCAAAGCTGCGCTGGAAGACACGGTTAACATCGATACCACGGTGCAGGAAAAGAACATCACCTACCCCACCGACGGCAAACTGGCGATCAAAATCATCAACCGCCTGAACAAGCTGGCTAAGGCTTACGGCATTCAACAGCGCCGCACTTATGGCAAGGAAGTCAAAAACCTGCGCTTAAGTCTCCGCCACTTTCGCCATGTCAGCCGCCGAGCCAAAGCCAAAAAAGCCTTGAAACGGCTGCGCACTATTGCCCATGCTCTGATCCGGGAATTGCGCAGAACCTTGCCGTGCTTTGCCTTGTTCGAACGCTACGAGAAAGATTTTCTGTTTTACGAACGGGTTCTGAACCAGCAGCCCAAAGACAGCAACAAAATCTACGCCCTGCACGAACCCGATGTGTATTGCATCGGCAATACCCACACGGGGCACTAGAGGTAAGGACCACAAACCTTACGAATACGGCAACAAAGTCTCTATTGCCGCTACGGCCAAGTCCAACATCATTGTCGGCGTAGTCAGTCATCCGCAAAACCTGCATGACAGCAAGACCCTGCCCGAGGTGCTGGCGCACTGCCAAACCAGCCGCGGCAAGGCCGTGAAAACCGGTGTCTGCGACCGCGGTTACCGTGGCCCCAAAACGGTTGACGGCACGCAAATCATTTTGCCCGCCCCGCCGCTAAAACGCGACAATCGTTATCAACGGGACAAAAAGCGCAAGCGCTGTCAGCGTCGGGCAGCCATTGAGCCGATCATTGGTCATTTAAAGTCCGACTTTCGCTTAGTCAGAAACTTCCTCAAGGGCACCGTCGGGGATTGCATCAATTTATTGCTGGCAGCCTTGGCCTGGAATTTCAGCCTCTGGATGAGGCTATTTTTTGCGCTGATTTTGATCGTTAAAACGATTAAACCATCCCTGTTTCGGCTGACAGGTACCCCAAAAACGCTATTCGTTGAAATGGCTTCCGCTTAACAACTTGTTACCGGCTGAGATCGGAGTCTCGGTATCTGTAGGCATGGTTCGGGGGCTTTTTTCAGGGCTGACTACTTAGGCTTCCGTTAATGGCTTCCTTCATCAAGTCCTCAAAACTTGCTGGCTGCATGACTTTGCCAAAGGTATGTGAATTAATGAGTCGCATGTTTTCAGGTAGGGGCTAACGTAGAGCTAACCGGGCGCGGCCCGGAAAGCTGAAAAAACAAAAACGCATTATAACCGCGCTCCGGTTGAGCGCAATGTTGGACGAAGCCGCTACCGCGGAGAACACCCCGCTGAACAGCCCCCGATAAAACAATTAAAATTTAACCTCAAGCCCTCATCAGAGGGATCGTTTATCATCAAACAATGAGGTTGCCAAACAATGACATCATCCGAAACAGAGTTCAAGCAAAACTATCAAACGCATCTTAAACACCTAAAACTCAAAGGACTCCAGCCCAAAACAATAGAGGCTTACTCCCGTGCCATGCGGCGCATCAGCACTTATTTCGACTATCACATTAACGATCTGTCCGAACCCCAGTTGACCGATTATTTCAGCGATTTGCTGGAATCCCATTCCTGGAGCAGCGTCAAACTCGATCTGTACGGCCTTAAATTCTTCTATAGTTACGTTTTGAATAAACCCTGGTCGGAGCTTAAGTTGATCAAGCCGCCAAGGGCGCAGCGTTTGCCGGACATTGTCACCGTTGAGGAAGCCCGGCGGCTGTTCACGATGACTCATACCCTCAGTTACCGGGTGTTCTTTTTTACGCTTTACAGCTTGGGTTTGCGCCTCGGCGAAGGCTTACGCCTAACGGTGGCCGATATTGATGCCGAGCGGCAGCGGGTGCATATACGCGATGCCAAGGGCAACAAAGATCGCTTGGTGCCGTTGCCGACGGCGACTTTAGTCTGCTTGCGCCGCTTCTGGCAGGTGCATCGCAATCCGGTGTTGCTGTTTCCCAATCGCCACGGCGGTCTCAAGTCGGCGCATTTGGCTACCACGCCGCTGGATCGGGGCGGCGTACAAGCGACGCTACGCCAGGTCGCCCAAGACTGCGGTATAAAAAAAAGATTACCCCGCACAGTCTGCGTCACAGCTACGCCACCCATCTGATCGAAGCGGGCGTTGACCTGCTTGAAGTCCAGAAAATTCTCGGTCACCACAGTATCCTGACCACCGCCCGTTATACCCATCTGACCGACACCACAAACCAGCAAGCCGACCAGTTAATCAATACGTTGATGAATGGCTTTGCCATCGACTGGCGGAGGATCAAATGATGTTGCTTTCGTCGATCATCCAAACCTTTGAAGCCGATTTTCTGGCGACTTATCAGAACGCGCTGTTGCCCGGTCAGCGCAAAGCGTTGGCCTCCCAGAAACAGTGCCGCACCACGCAAAGTCCGGTGATGCTGGCGCAATGCGACGGCTGCGAAAAACAAGTCTTCATCCCGCATTCCTGCGGCCATCGCAGTTGCCCCCATTGCCAGCATCATGAGAGCCAGCAATGGTTGGAACGGCAACTCAAAAAACAAGTACCCGCCGAGTATTTCTTGTTGACCTTCACCTTGCCCGAAGAACTGCGTCCTTTGGCCTGGCAACATCAACGTACACTTTATGACTTGATGATCCGTTGCAGCTGGGAGACGCTCAAAACCTTCGCGCAGAACGATCCGCAATTGCAAGGACAGGCCGGCGCCATCAGCGTACTGCACACCCATTCGCGCCGGCTCGATTATCACCCGCATGTGCATGTGGTCATGCCGGCGGCGGCTATCGATGCCGATGAACGGTTGTGGCGGACGAAAGCCGGCAAAGCCGGCAAATCCTACCTGTTCAACCACAAAGCCTTGGCGAAAGTGTTTCGCGCCAAGCTGCTTACGGCCATCCGGGAAGAGGGCCTCGAGCTTCCGGCCTGCTACGACCCACAGGGAAGTGGGAAGCGCAGAAACCGCAAGGAGCGGGTTTCTGTCCCGAAAACCTGGGTGGTGGATGTCAAGTCCGTCGGCAGCGGTGGCAAGGCGCTGGTTTATCTGGGGCGCTATCTTTACAAGGGCGTGATCCAGGAAAAGGATATTATCGCTTGTCGGGATGGGCTGGTGACCTTCCGCTACCAAGACGGCAAAACCAAACAGATGCAAACCCGAACGCTGTCAGGGCCTAAGTTCTTGTGGCTGATTTTGCAGCATGTGTTGCCCAAAGGCTTCCGGCGCGCCCGTAACTTCGGCTTTTTGCATCCCAACAGCAAGCGGCTGTTGGAATTACTTCAGCGGCTGCTCAAGCTGAACCCGGTTAAGATGCTGACAGGGTTGGCAAAAGGCCCTCAGATCAAGTGCCCTTGCTGCGGCGGTGCCATGCGGGTTGTGCAAACGCGCATTCCAGCCTCGGCGGCATTCGGGCGGCTTGCGCCATCCGGCTAACTAACGTGGAGGCGTGACCGGCTATGTAACTGCATCCGTCATTCCGAGGGAGCGAAATCGGCATTTCTAAGCCGAGGGCCACGCTCGGCTTAAAAAAGACTGTTTTTCACCTTAAATCACCACCACCCGCTAAAGGCATTGCCAAAGCAACGCTTTTGGCTTGCCCTAGACTGCTGCCGGTACAGATTCCTCGCAGCAACCGACAACATCCGAAAAGATATTTTCTTATAATAAGCCAGCTTTCCGACTACGACCGGGCTTGTCCAACAACCGGTTCAGATTGTGGCTCGCTATCGCTCACACAATCTAACCTTATTCGTTATGTTTCTTTGTCCTCCGATG
>JBAZTN010000214.1:0-5156 GCA_041661895.1 Methylobacter sp.
AAGAGAGAACATTTTAACGTATTTTCCTTGGTTGCTAAAAAAAGGCGATGAAACAAAAACGGTTGAGGTTATTGACGGACAGCTACAGGGAAAGACAATAGTCGCTCAGCTAGCTGGCGTTAATGATAGAGATCATGCGGCAAGCCTGATGGGCTGGGATGTGTTTATAACACAAGTCCAATTGCCGGCAGCTGCAAAAGATGAATACTATTGGTCTGACTTGGTTGGCTTGAAAGTTGAAACCATTGATGGTGTTCAGTTAGGTGTCGTTGATAGTTTGCTGGAAACCGGCGCTAATGATGTCATAGTCGTTCAGGGAGAACGAGAGCGGGCAATCCCGTTTTTACAGGGACAAACGATAATTGATATTGATTTGAATGAAGGCAGGATTGTTGTCGACTGGGATCCTGAATTTTAATTACTATCATGCGTTTTGACGTTGTAACATTATTTCCAGAAATGGTGACAGCGGCCGCAGGTTACGGTGTAACAGGCAGAGCAATCGAGCGCAACATAGTCAGTTTATCGGTATGGAATCCTCGGGATTATACCCACGACAGACACAGGACTGTTGATGATCGCCCTTATGGCGGCGGCCCTGGCATGGTAATGAAGTATCAGCCGTTGCACGATGCGGTTAATGATGCAAAAAAGGCAGGCGCTGAAGCCACCAGAGTGGTTTATTTAAGTCCGCAAGGCAAGCCGATTACGCAGGCTTTGATAGCAGAAGCTTGTGAAGTATCGCAATTGATTTTAGTTGCAGGGCGTTATGAAGGAATTGATGAACGCTTTGTAGAGTTGGATTGTGATGATGAATGGTCTATCGGGGACTATGTTATCAGTGGCGGTGAACTCGCTGCGCTGATTGTGATCGATGCAGTGACGCGTTTATTACCGGGAGTACTCGGTGATGAGGATTCTGCCCAGCAGGATTCTCACAGTGATGGT
Organism: Methylobacter sp.; assembly: GCA_041661895.1. Lineage (GTDB taxonomy): Bacteria > Pseudomonadota > Gammaproteobacteria > Methylococcales > Methylomonadaceae > Methylobacter_A. Next base: position 949 of record JBAZTN010000214.1, read on the forward strand.
TTACTGGATTGCCCGCACTTTACCAGGCCTGAACAGATTGAAGGACGTTCGGTGCCGGAGGTTTTATTGGGCGGCAACCATGCAGATATAGACCGCTGGCGAATGAAGCAGGCTTTGGGACGAACCTGGCAGAGACGGCCTGATTTGTTGAAAAAAAAGCATTTGAGTGCAGAGCAGGAAAATCTGCTGAAACAATTTAAAATTGAAGTTGATGTTAAATAGGGTGTGGTAATGAGCAATATTATTGATGAATTGGAAGCAGAACAACTGAGACAGATTCCTGACTTTGGTCCAGGTGACACAGTTGTTGTACAGGTTAAAGTAAAAGAAGGCGAGCGTGAAAGAATTCAGGCTTTCGAAGGCATAGTGATTGCAAAACGTAATCGCGGATTAAACTCTGCTTTCACAGTAAGAAAAATTTCTCACGGTACAGGTGTTGAGCGTGTTTTTCAAACTCACAGCCCTATCATTAGCGAGATCAATGTTAAACGTCGCGGTGATGTGCGTCGTGCAAAATTGTATTACTTGCGTGACCTGACTGGTAAAGCGGCTCGTATTAAAGAAAAACTTTAATCAAGCTTTTTTACACGGAATAAAAAAGGCAGCTTTGAGCTGCCTTTTTTTATGGATAATTATTTGGCTTGGTTGCAAATTTAAACCTAAAGCTGTAGATTTCGTGGTCACTTGCTTTTTTACCGAATAATTCAAGTCATTCAGGATTCATTTAATGCCATTTGTCATTCAGTGGGTAGAAAGCTGCTCGGGAATCAAGGAAGTAATAAAGACACAAACTCCGGCAGGACAGCTTGCTATCTGTAGCCAGCAGGGCGTAATCAGTAAAACAGATTGGGAGTTGAATGATGACTTGGGACAGAGTCGTGAGCATGAAATACAGCAACAACTAAACCAGTATTGGCTGGACACGGATCAGCTTATTAACATAAAGCTGTTAAAGCAGGGCAGTGCTTACAGAAACCGAGTCTGGTATGAGTTGTGTCAAATACCCTTTGGAGAAATAATAACTTATTCTGCATTAGCCAGGAAAATTGGTTCGTCTGCGCGAGCCGTCGGAAATGCGTGCAGGGATAATCCATATGCTTTATTTATACCCTGTCACCGGGTAGTTTCTGTTTCCGGCATGGGAGGCTATTGCGGACAAACAGAAGGTAATTTGATGGCGATAAAATACAAGTTGCTGGAATTTGAAGCGGCCCATAAAAAATGAATGCCGAAGCTTTGATAGACCAGTTTCTCGATGCTGTCTGGGTAGAGCAGGGCTTGAGCAAGAATACGCTTTCGGCCTACGGCAGTGATTTAAGGATTTTTGCCAAATGGTTGGCGGGTAGGTCCATGTTGGAAGTTGATGGTGGAGATCTGTCAGGATTTCTGGCCAGCCGATATAAAGAAGGTATAGGCAACAGGTCTTCAGCCCGCATTCTGTCCAGCCTTCGGCGGTTTTATGGTTATTACATCAGGGAAAACAGCATAACGGTCGACCCGACGGCGCTGATAGAAGCGCCGCATATTGGCCGACCCTTGCCTGCATCGCTTTCCGAGAAGGATGTCGAGTTATTGCTGAATGCGCCTGAAGTCACTAACCCGTTGGGGTTCAGGGACAGAACCATGCTGGAAATGCTTTATGCCACAGGACTTCGAGTGTCGGAATTGGTCAATTTAAAGTTTGAACAGATCAGCTTTCGACAAGGCGTGGTCAGAATTATCGGAAAAGGCAACAAAGAGCGATTGGTACCGGTCGGTGAAGAAGCCATGAGCTGGTTGGAGAGTTACATGAGCCAGACCAGAAAAGATATTCTCGGCGAACGGCAATGCGATTTTCTGTTTGTCACCAACCGGGCCGACAGCATGACAAGGCAGGCTTTTTGGCATATTATCAAACGCCATGCAAAAAAAGCCGGTATCAGCAAAGAGCTGTCACCGCATACCTTAAGACACGCTTTCGCTACGCATTTGTTAAATCATGGTGCAGATTTACGCGTAGTACAGTTGTTGCTGGGGCATTCAGATTTATCGACCACGCAAATCTATACTCATATTGCCCGCGAAAGATTAAAAGAATTACATTCAAAATATCATCCAAGAGGATAAGTTAAGATGACACGAAATATTCACCCGACAGCTTATATAGCGCCGGATGTATCACTGGGAGACAACGTTACGGTAGGGCCTTTTGCCGTTATTGAGACAGGCGCACAAATGGGCTCTAACTGCCAGGTTGGCGCTCACGCCGTGGTGCACAGTCATGTGAAAATGGGTGACGGAAATATTTTACATCCGCATGCCGTATTGGGCGGGTTGCCGCAAGATACCGGTTTCAAGCCTGAAACGGTTTCCTGGCTTGTCTGTGGTGACAATAACGTTTTCAGGGAAGGCTTTACGGCGCACCGGGCTTCTAAAGAAAATGCCGAGACGCGCATCGGTTCAGGCTGTTTCTTTATGAACAACAGTCATGTCGCGCATGATTGTACGGTCGGTAATAACACTATATTTGCCAATAATGTCGCCATCGGCGGGCATGTTGAAGTGGGCGATAAGGTTTTCATGGGCGGGGCTGTGGTTGTACACCAGTTTTGCCGGGTCGGTTCATTCGCGATAGTCCAGGGTACAACCGGTCTTAATATGGATGTTATTCCTTTTATGCTGATTGGCGGACGCCCCGCTCGGCATTATAAGTTAAACACCGTGGGTTTAAGACGCGCCGGCATTACCGGAGAGCGCTATAACGTGCTGTCAGCGGCATTCCGTTTATTAAAAAACAAACAAAGCCTGGATGCTTTGGAAGAAACGGAAGAGTTAAAGCAGTTGAAAGACTGGCTGGCTGTTAAATCCAAGCGCGGCTTGCATGGGTTTATTGATGTGTCGAGCTAGCTTGGCATCATTAAGATAATTATTGTCTCTCGTTCCCATGTTTCAGTGTGGGAGCGTCAATCATTACATCCTTTACAGCGCCGCGTATAGTAATTTATACCTTGTTCGGCTTAAGATCCCAGTATCTGGTATCATAAGCGATTGAATTACGGCACTTCGCCGCCATTCACGTCAATATAAAGAGTCCTTAGTGAGTACTGCCAAATTTTCATCCCTAGCTTTAAAACCCGCCCTGCTTGAAAACATTGAATCCCTGGGTTATACCCATTTAACTCCCATTCAGGCGGAGAGTCTGCCGCATATTCTTGAGGGCAGGGATGTGATTGCACAGGCTAAAACTGGCAGTGGCAAAACCGCTGCTTTTGGTATTGGTCTATTATCCAAGCTGGATTTGAACAGTATTAGAGTTCAGGCGATGGTTGTTTGCCCGACTAGGGAACTTGCCGATCAGGTCTGCAAGGAGATCCGGCGATTAGCGCGATTTACTCAAAACATTAAGGTGCTGACCTTATGCGGCGGGGTACCTTTTGGACCGCAGCTGGGTTCCCTTGAACATGGCGTTCATGTGGTTGTCGGCACGCCAGGGCGGTTACAGGAGCATCTGCGCAAACGCAGTTTACGGTTGAGTAATCTCAAGGTGCTGGTGTTGGATGAGGCAGACCGTATGCTGGATATGGGTTTTGAAGAGGCTATTACGGATGTGATTTCATATGCGCCGACGCACCGGCAAACATTGCTGTTTTCAGCGACTTATGCCGATCCTATTCGGGAGATGAGTCAGAAATTCCAGTTTAAGCCAGTTTCCGTCAGTATCGAAACCAGTCATCACGACAGTGATATTGAGCAGCATTTTTATCAGGTAGAAAAATCGAAAAGGACAAACGCGCTGGGTTATCTTTTATCCTATTATCGACCTGAATCAGCGGTGGTATTTTGCAACACCAAAAGAGATTGTCAGGATGTGGCGAGTTCGCTTGAAAACAGCGGTTTTTCGGTTCAGGCGTTACATGGTGATCTTGAACAAAAGCATCGGGATCAGGTGTTAGTGCGCTTTGCCAATAAGAGCTGTTCGGTGCTGGTGGCGACCGATGTAGCAGCGCGGGGTTTGGATATTAAAGACATGCAGGCGGTGATTAACTATGAATTACCCTGGGATCCTGAAGTTTACGTACACAGGATCGGGCGTACCGGTCGTGCCGGTAAAAAAGGACTGGCACTTAGTTTATGCACGGAGCAGGAATTGAATCGGGTTAAAGCCATTGAGGAGTATCAAAATATACCCGCCAGATGGGACGAAGTGGCCCCATTTCAAATGGGCTATG
>JBAZTN010000215.1:0-5146 GCA_041661895.1 Methylobacter sp.
TCAACGCCTTGGCTTCAATTTGACGAATCCGTTCACGTGTAACGTCAAACTGTTTACCCACTTCTTCCAAAGTATGGTCGGTATTCATATTAATACCAAAACGCATACGAAGAACCTTCGCCTCTCTGGCCGTTAATCCCGCCAACACATTTTGTGTCGACTCTCGCAAGCCTGCAATTGTTGCAGCTTCAACCGGGGACAACACTTTAGCATCTTCGATGAAATCGCCCAAATGAGAATCTTCATCGTCACCGATAGGCGTTTCCATTGAAATCGGTTCTTTCGCAATTTTCAGTACTTTACGAACCTTGTCTTCCGGCATTTCCATGCGTTCCGCCAATTCTTCCGGTGTTGCTTCCCGCCCCAACTCCTGAAGAATCTGTCTGGAAATCCGGTTCAATTTATTGATCGTTTCGATCATATGCACAGGAATACGAATTGTTCTGGCCTGATCTGCAATTGATCTGGTGATGGCTTGCCTGATCCACCACGTCGCATAAGTAGAAAACTTATAACCACGGCGATATTCAAATTTATCGACTGCTTTCATTAAACCAATATTGCCTTCCTGAATCAAATCCAGAAATTGCAAGCCGCGGTTAGTATATTTTTTGGCAATCGAAATAACCAGCCTTAAATTAGCCTCAATCATTTCTTTTTTAGCGCGTCTGGCCTTGGCTTCACCAACAGACATGCGACGATTAATATCCTTTAAACCGTTAATTGTCAGTCCGTACTCGGCCTCTATATCTGCTAGTATCTTTTGAGCCTTTCTTATTTCTTTTTCGCGCTCTTTCAAAACTCCCGAATACTTATGTCCGGCAGTCAAATACTGATCAAACCATTCCGGACTGGCTTCATTATCAGTAAACGATTCAATAAATTCCTTGCGCGGCATTTTTGCTTGATTAACGAAAACATCCATAATCAGCTTTTCCTGCTCACGAACAGCGGCTACTCCATTGGGAATAATAGCCGTCAATTTTTTTAAATATTGTGGCGTCCACTTAAATTCCATGAATAAATCAGCCAAAGCTTCAAACTCTTTATCTGTTTTATCACTTGAATAACCGTATTTCTTGATTGCTGAAGCAGCAGCTTTCAACTGCTTCCTAAGAAGCTCAACTTTCTCTTTAACTTCTTCATAATTAAGTCCTTTCGGCTCTTCTTCAGCAGCCTCTTCGACAACCTCTTCAGCAACGTCTTCAATATCATCGCCTACGGGCAAAGCAGCGACAAAATCCTCAGGTTCGCTTAAATCCACAAAACCTGAAATTAAATCTGTCAAACGAATACTGCCCTCTTCTCCGGAAATACTATCAAATGACTGTAAAAAATCTTCAACAACATTACAGGAACGAGCAATGGCCTTAACCAACTGCTGCTGTCCACCTTCAATTCGTTTGGCAATTTTCAATTCATCGGCGCGAGTTAACAACTCCACTGATCCCATTTCCCGCATGTACATACGCACAGGATCTGTAGTTCTGCCGAACTCACTATCAACTGAAGCTAAAGCAGCAACTTCCTCAGCGTCTTCGTCATCCGCAGCAACAGCCGCTGAATCAGTAATAAGCGAGTCTTCATCCGGGGCAACTTCATAAACCTGAATCCCCATATCATTGATCATGCCAATGATATCTTCAATTTGTTCAGGATCAACAATATCACTAGGCAAGTGATCATTAACCTCGGCATAAGTCAGGTAACCCTGCATCTTGCCTTTGGCTATCAATTGTTTAAGCTGGGACTGCTGCTGTTCTTGATTCATCATTTACTCACTGAAGACTCTATTCAGACCGACTTCGCTGAACCGAAAATTATACTACAAATTTTTATCTTTTTGCACCAAACTATTTGGTTGCCAACATTTTACGCAATGCTTCTTTCTCCTCCGTATCCAGTCCTTCGGTTTTGCCTTTATTCAGTAACCTGGTTAAAGCAGTCTCCCTGGCTTGAATTAATAACCTGTCCAGAGAGTCGAAAAATACAGCATTTACCTTGTCATCTGAAACCTGTGAATCCAATAAAGCCAATGCTTTTATAGATTTTTCTTCAGCGGCATCTCGATAACACTCAACCAAAACAACTGAATTTGCTGGATTCTTATCCTCAATCATTTGCAGAATATTTTTAAACAGGGCCACACCTGGAAACTCCAATTCACTCCAGTCAATCTCTCGCTGCACAAGCGCCTCAGCCAACCTCGGGTTCTGGACTAGCAAGGCGATTGCAACCCGCGCCGACGATAACCTGCCATTATCCTGATGCCCTTTTCTGCCTGCTCTCGGATCCTGTTTCGAACTTTGCTTAGAAGCAAATGTAGCAGCATTCTCCAAAACATCCAGACTGGCCCATCCAGACAGCTCTTTTAACCGCGCAAACATCATCTCTTTAAAAACACTCTCCGGCAATTTCTCCAGATACGGTTTAGCTTTGTTTACTAATTGTGCTCGCCCTTCCATTTCGGACAAATTCAGCTCATTCGAGAAATGCCCGAAAAAATACTCTGACAAAGTTTCAGCAGTCTGCACACGATTAATAAATCCATCAACCCCTTCTTCTCGCACCAGCGAATCAGGATCATGATTTTGCGGCAACAGCATAATGCGAATCTGCCGCCCATCCTTTAAACTGGAAAAAGCCGATTCCATCGCTCTCCATGCCGCTTCCCGCCCCGCTTTATCCCCATCGAAACAAAATACCAGTTCTGAAGAAAACCGGAATAACAAATCAAGATGCGCTTGCGATGCCGCCGTTCCCAAAGCTGCAACCGAGTAATAAATACCATACTGAGCCAGGGCGATAACATCCATATAACCCTCAACAATCAGAATTCTCTGGGGCTTAGCATTTTTTTCCAGAAGCTCATACAAACCGTAAACTTCTTTGCCTTTGTGAAATAGGGGCGTTTCTGGAGAATTCAAGTACTTGGGCAAAGAATCGTCGAGTACCCGCCCCCCAAAGCCTATAATCCGGCCGCGCTTATCCCTGATGGGAAACATGATTCGACCGCGAAAACGGTCATAAATCTGTCCATTCTCACTACTGACCAACAATCCGGCTTCGCTTAATAATTTCTGACTAAATCGGCCAGCCAAAGCCTTCCATTCATCAGGCGCGTAACCCAACATGAAATCACCAGCACAATTGCCACTGACGCCTCTATTTTTTAAATACTCGGCCGCCTTCTTGCCTTCATCGCTAGCCCGCAACTGCTCCACATAAAAGGCAGCCACCTGCTCCATCAGCACATACATACTGTTTAAATCTTCTTTCTTTTGTCCCGCCTGATATTCGATTGATTCTCTGGGTACCTCGACACCGACAAATCCTGCCAAGTCCTCGACAGCTTCAACAAAATCAAGATGACTAAAATCCATCAGAAAGCTAATAGCATTGCCACTAGCACCACAACCAAAGCAATGAAAAAATTGTTTTTTACGGCTTACAGAAAAGCTGGGGGATTTTTCGGTGTGAAAAGGACAGCGGGCGACAAAACTGTTACCCGTTTTTTTTAGAGGCACATGCGAATCGATTAAATCGACAATATCAACTCGCACCAAAAGTTCATCGATAAACTGACGCGGAATTCTACCGGACATAACTATGCCCTGAAAAAATCAGTGAAAAGAGACTATCCAGCTAATGCAGCCTTGATTTTGATACTCACAACCAACATATCAGCACGACCCTGCATTTTTGCCTTAAGCAATGCCATCACCTTACCCATATCTTTAACTGACTCTGCACCAGACTCTGCGACAGCGTCTTTAACCATTAAATCAATTTCTGTTTCGGTAAGGGCCTGGGGCAGAAAATCCTGAATGACCGGAATTTCGGCCTCTTCAATTGCCACCAAATCATGCCGACCCGCATCCGCAAACTGTCTGATAGACTCACGGCGCTGCTTAAGCATCTTATCAAGAACCAGGATAACTCGCTCATTATCCAGCTCAATCCGCTCATCAACTTCAACCTGCTTAATTGCAGCCAAGATCAAGCGAATCACACCTAGCCTTGCTTTATCGCCCCCTTTCATGGAGGCCTTCATATCTTCCTTGATACGATCTGTTAACAAATCCATCTCATCAACCTTGTTTTACAGTGCAGGACGTCCACGACGTAAATTTTTCAACGCATAACGTTCACGAGCCAATTTCTTCAAGTGACGTTTAACAGCAGCAGCACCTTTACGCTTACGCTCTGCAGTTGGTTTTTCATAAAACTCACGACGACGTACTTCTGCCAATACACCTGCTTTTTCGCAAGCACGCTTAAAACGGCGAATCGCGATGTCGAAGGGTTCGTTTTCTTTAATTTTAACTGACGGCATATAATGATTCCAACTATGTTAATATTTAAATATTAGGATACTACGATCCACTGAACAAACAGAACCGTTAATTATACCTTTACTTTTATAAATTTCAAAAACTCAATGTATGTTTTAGGCATAGAAACATCCTGCGACGAAACCGGCGTCGCAATTTATCACTCTGAACAAGGTCTATGTAACCACCTTTTATACAGCCAGGTCGACATGCACAGCGAATATGGAGGCGTTGTTCCTGAGCTAGCATCACGCGATCACATACGGAAATTAGTGCCGCTCATCAAGCAATCTCTGCAGGAAATTAAATTGGCCTACAGCGACATTAACGGCATTGCCTACACTGCAGGCCCAGGACTTATGGGCGCATTACTGGTTGGCGCAACGACAGCCAGAAGTCTGGCCTGGTCATGGCAAATTCCAGCAATCGCAGTTCATCATATGGAGGGTCACCTGCTAGCGCCTATGCTGGAAGAAAACTCGCCGGCATTCCCTTTTGTCGCCCTGCTAATTTCCGGAGGGCACACTTTGCTGATGCAGGTCGAAGGTATCGGCCGCTATCAGTTATTAGGTGAATCACTCGATGACGCCGCAGGTGAAGCCTTTGATAAAACGGCAAAAATGTTGGGACTTGGTTATCCAGGCGGACCAAAACTGTCCGAACTTGCAGAACACGGCACGCCACAAATTAAATTTCCTCGTCCAATGACTGATCGCCCCGGATTGGACTTTAGCTTCAGCGGCTTAAAAACATTCACCATGAATACCATCAATGCCTCTGAAAAAACTGATCAGGACAAAGCCGATGTTGCC
>JBAZTN010000216.1:0-5046 GCA_041661895.1 Methylobacter sp.
CAGTAGAAACGCTTCGTGAGTTTTTAGGGTGGGCGACCCTGATCAATTTAGGCTTCGTGTGTTACTGGTTTTTCTTAATTATGTTTGCACATGACTGGGTATACCGGCTTCACAGCCGGTGGTTTAAGTTGTCAGTTGAGAGGTTCGATTCAATTCATTATGCAGGCATGGCTTTATATAAAATTGGCACACTTATGTTTAATCTGGTGCCCTATCTGGTCTTGCTGATTATCAGTTGAATAAATACGTACTGTTTTCTGACGTTCCGGCAGGGAAGTCGGAACCCATGGGTGCAGGATGTAGAGCTATGCAGGAGTAATTGCCGAGAACCAAGGATGGATTGCGCAATTTACACCCATGCCGGTATGACGCCTTCCATACTTGAATAAGCCAAGCCCGATAGTTATTGGTAGAATATGATAATTATCGGGTGGGCATCATTGAGCCATCCTCGTCTAAAAATTTGCGTCCTGAGTCGACAGTAAAGGTTTAAAAAATGAGTGCAGCAAATCCCATTGGTGTTTTCGATTCAGGCGTTGGCGGATTATCGGTCCTGCAAGAGATTCGCAGGGCGCTGCCGGGTGAGGATCTGTTATATGTCGCGGATTCTGCCCATGCGCCATACGGAGATAAATCCCAGCAATTTATAGAAGCCAGAGCGATTGCCATCAGCGAGTTTTTAGTAAGCCGACAGGTTAAAGCTATCGTCGTTGCCTGCAACACGGCCACTGGCGCGGCGATAGCGACGTTACGCTCGAGATTTTCTGTGCCGATTATTGCCATGGAGCCTGCGGTAAAGCCTGCGGCTGCAAATACCCAATCAAGAGTTATCGGCGTCCTGGCTACCAGCCGGACATTGGTTAGCGACAATTTTGTACAGCTGTTTGCGCGTTATGGCGCCGATGTCGAGATATTGGGGCAGGCATGTCCCGGACTGGTTGAGCAAGTGGAAGCAGGCGAGTTGTCTGGCAACAAAACCCGGCTATTGCTTGAGCAGTATGTGCTGCCATTGTTGGAGCGGGATGCCGACACTATCGTACTGGGCTGTACGCATTATCCGTTTTTAGCGCCGCTGATACAGGAGATAGCCGGATCTGGGGTGGCTGTCATAGATTCCGCAGCCGCTGTTGCACGTCAACTTCACCGTCGGCTTGAAGTTGATAATCTGTTAGGAGATGCGGGCAGAATGGGTAGTGAATACTTTTGGACCAGCGCTGCACTGGATAAAGCGCAGCCGCTAGTCTCTCAATTATGGCAGGCGGACGTTGAGGTGTACGCTCTGCCTAAAAGCTGATTTGATCAAAACTAATCACCTGTCGGTGCTCGGCCTGTGGATCGGGTGTGCTGTCTCTGGTCAACCAGATAGTTTTAAAACCGGCGGCTTTTGCGGCATCCAGCTCTTCTTTAATATCCGATAAAAACAGCAGCTGGTTTGCTGGGAGGGCAAGCTGTTTGGCTATGTTGTCATACGATTCTTTTTCTTTTTTGCCGCCGATATGGGTGTCGAAGTAGCCGGAAAATAACGGTGTTAAATCGCCATATTCGGTATGCGCGAACAGCAATTTTTGCGCGTAAACCGAGCCGGAAGAATAGACATACAAATCCAGCCCTTCAGCTTTCCAGGCTTTGAGGTTTTCTGCGGCATCGGGATAAAGATGGCCTTTAAAATCGCCCTGCCGGTAACCGGCTTCCCAGATCATGCCTTGCAAAGATTTTAATGGTGTGACTTTCTTATCTTCGTCTATCCACTGGCTCAGCTGGGTGATGATTTGTTCGGTAGACAGTTCCGAGCCGACTTCTTTGCAGACATCTTCCAGTAACGGTTTGACTTGCAGATCGTCTGAGTGGCTGCGCACATAGTCAGCCAGATTGGCGCGGGCATAGGGGAACAGCACATCTTTAACAAATAAAATCGAGGAGGTCGTGCCTTCTATATCGGTTACTATGGCTTGAATCATGACAACCTTGCAACGTACTGATCAAGCGTTGGGAAAGACGCGGAAATGTCGCTGCCGGTAAAGTTAGCGACCCAGCCGTCCGGCGTGGTAAACAGGCGTATGCATTTAAACCGGGGATTCTCGCCCATATCAAACCAGTGCGTGGTGTTGGCCGGTACGCTGATTAAATCGCCTTGCTCGCATAGTACAGCATACACTTTATCGGCGACGTGCAAATAAAACAGGCCGCGACCTTCGATAAAAAAACGCACTTCAAAATCAGCATGGATGTGTTCAGCCAGAAATTTTTGCCGGAATGAGGCTTTGTCGGGGTGATCCGGGCTTAAACTGATTACGTCAACGGATTGAAAACTGTGTTGCTGTTTCAGGCGGTCGATGGAATCACTGTAGGCTGCAAGGACGGTGTCCTGGTCGGCATCGGCGGCAAATTCACAGTTAGCCGTCCAGCGCTCGAATTGTACGCCTATGGCATTCAGCTGGGTCTGGATAGCGGTAAAATCAGTAAATATTTCGCCTAAATTAGACTGGTTATCGGGGTAAACGGTTAATGCGGTCATAGTCTTTTGACTCCGTGCAGTCGTAATTCACAATCAAATAAAAATTCCAGCGCCTCGAGATGACGCAGCGTTTCCTGTACTGAGCTGCCCCAGGTATAAAGCCCATGTCCGGCAATTATGTAGGCATAAATGGCGCCGTGTTTGTCCATGTACTGTTCTACTTGTTCGGCCAGGCGGGGAATATTCTGGTCGTTGGCAAAAATCGGAATGACAACCCGGCTTTCATGGGTATCAATGCCGGCCAAGGCTTTTAACAGCTCATAATCTTCCAGCTCGATTTCGGACTTGAAAATCCGTGAAGTCAGTGTTGCATTAATCGAATGCGGGTGCAGTACCGATTGAACTTCTGGAAAACGTTTGTACAGCGAGGTATGCAATACAGTTTCCGCCGACGGTTTTTTACCGTCCAGAGAGTTGGCATCGGCATCGATCAGCATAATATCGTCCAGTTGCAAACGGCCTTTGTGCTTGCCGGAAACGGTAATGGCAATGGTGCCGTCAGGCAGCCGTGCGGAAAAGTTGCCGCTGGTTGCGGGCACCCAGCCTTTGCTGTCGATAAATCGACCGGCTTCAATCAGCTGATTGGCCAGGATGAAAAAGTCTTCGGTATAAGTCATATCAGTTAGCTGTAAAGATTGATACTGGAATTGCTCCTGCATAACCCACAGGGATGTGGGTTATGCAGATTTTACATTAACGCCATGGATGGCGGGTAGAAGAGCAGCGCAGGAGCAGTTTCCAAAGAGCAAAAATCTGCCCGTGCAGTCATCTTGAGCAGATTATATTTAATATTTCTGATGGTGATGGGATATTTTCCATTCTGCCGGCATTTTCCATTCCTTCACCCAAGCGGCAAGATCAGATCCTGGCATGGGTTTGGAGATACCGTGGCCTTGTGCGTGGTGGCAGCCCATATGCAAAAGAGCGATGCCGTGTTCGATCGATTCCACGCCCTCGGCGATAACCTGTCGCCGGAAAGATTCGGCCAAACCGATAACGCCTTGTACGATAGCTAAATCATCCTCGTCTTCAAGCATATTACGCACAAAAGATTGGTCGATTTTTAGTGTTTGCACAGGTAGATGTTTGAGATAGCTCAGCGAGGAATAGCCGGTACCAAAATCATCTAGTGCAAATTGTACGCCTAAATCTTGACAGTTTTTAATTACCTGAGATGTCATCATCAAATCATGCAGCGCTTCAGTTTCCAATATCTCCAACTGGAAATGAGCCGGTTTGGCAGTCGGATAGCGTTCGAATGCGTAATAGAGTTGCAGGACAAAATCGTCCGCTTGTAGCAATCGGGTCGATACATTGACACTGATTTGCAGCTGCAATCCCTGATTTTGCCATTCCTCTATGTAGTGCAAGGTCTTATCAATAACCCAGGCATCGAGTTTGATGGCAAATTCATTGTTCTCAATCAGCGGTAAAAACTCATCCGGCATGACCAATCCGCGTTCAGGGTGTCGCCAGCGTATCAGCGCTTCTGCACCGAATACTATGCCTTGCTGCATATCGACTTTGGGCTGGAAAAAAAGTTCGAACTCATTATTTTCAAGCGCTTGCTCAATGTGGTTGAGGGCTGCGCGATGCGCGTGGAGTTGGCGATCCAGCTCTGAATCATAGATTTGAAAACGGTTTTTACCCGATTGTTTGGCCTGATACATGGCTTGATCAGCATGTCTTAACAGCGTATCCGGGTCGGTATCATCTGTCGGAAAAATGCTGATGCCAATACTGGCTGATACAGAGATAAGCCTATTGTTTAACGTAACAGGTACTATGATGGTTTCTAAAAGGCGGTGTAAAGTGCTTTCGCAGTCTTCAACCTTTTCCAGTCCCAACAATAAAAACACAAACTCATCACCGCCTAACCGGGCGATGGTATCGCATTCACGCAGCGCGTTTTTAATGCGCTGGGCAATTTCAATCAGCAACTGGTCGCCTGCTTCATGACCCAGGCGATCATTAACAGGTTTGAAGCCGTCCAGATCAAGATAACCAACCGCCATTAAACAGCCTTCACGTTTGGTTTGGATAAGCGCCAAATGCATGCGATCCGCTAATAGTATCCGGTTCGGTACGCCAGTGAGTGGGTCATAGTGAGCAATCAACTCCAGTTTCCGTTCATGCTCTTTAAGCTGGGTAATGTCAGAAAAAGTACCGATATAATGAGTGACCTCACCCTGTTCGTCAGCAACCGCAGAAACAGTAAGCCATGCGGCATAAACTTCGCCGCCTTTTTTACGGTTCCATACCTCGCCTCGCCAGTAGCCCTGCTGGTTGATAGTCTGCCACATGTCCTCATAGAAACTGGCATCGTGAAGCCCGGACTTCAGCAGACTCGGAGTCTTACCCAGTATTTCAGCCCTTGTATACTCCGTTATGTTGCTGAAAGCCTGATTGGTATCAATAATGTTACCCTGTACATCGGTAATCAGGATGCCCTCCTGGGTACAGGCAAAAACACTGGCCGCCATACGCTGTTCTTCTTCAGCTTGTTTTCGCCTCCTTATCTCGCGTTGCAG
>JBAZTN010000217.1:0-5026 GCA_041661895.1 Methylobacter sp.
CGGCGGCGGCAATATATTACGCGGAGCTGAAAAAGCTTCAGAAGGATTGGATAGGGTAACCAGTGATCAGATGGGTATGCTGGCTACTGTAATAAATGCTTTGGCCATGCAGGATGCGCTGGAACACTTAGGGCAGCAGGTCAGGGTAATGTCGGCACTAAAGATCAACCAGGTATGCGAAGATTATATTCGACGCAGGGCTGTCAGACATTTGGAAAAAGGCCGGGTTGTGATTTTCGCAGCGGGAACTGGCAACCCTTTTTTCACCACCGATTCAGCGGCCAGTCTCAGAGCAATTGAAATCAATGCCCAATTGATGATTAAGGCAACTAAAGTAAAGGGTATTTATTCGGCTGATCCTGAAAAAGTGAAGGATGCCAAATTCTATTCGCGTTTAACGTATGATGAAGCGCTCGATCAACGTCTTAATGTAATGGATACGACTGCGCTGGTGTTATGCAGGGATAATGATGTGCCGATGCGTGTGATGAATATTTTTGAGAAAGGTGCGGTAATGAAACTTATGATGGGCGAAGAGATTGGATCTCTTATCCAAAGAGGAACATATAATGATTAGTGATATTCAACAAAGTGCTGCAACCCGCATGGGTAAAAGTATTGAAGCTTTAAAGCATGAGTTCTCAAAGATAAGAACGGGTAGAGCCCATCCCAGTTTATTGGATCAAATCAGTGTTTCATACTACGGTACAGAATCGTCTTTATCTCAGGTTGCCAATATCGCCGTTGAAGACGCACGGACTTTAACGATCACGCCATGGGAAAAAGGCATGGTGCAGGCGATTGAAAAAGCCATTCTGAAATCAGATCTTGGTCTGAATCCGTCCACAAACGGAATGGTTATTCGCATTCCATTACCGGCACTGACGGAAGAACGTCGTCGTGCTCTGGTTAAGGTTGTAAAGCATGAGGCAGAGAATGGCCGCGTTGCGATCAGAAATATTCGTCGTGATGCAAATTCAGAAATAAAAGAAGCCTTGAAAGAAAAAATGATTTCCGAAGATGAGGCGCGTGCTGCTGAAGAAAAAATTCAAAAATTGACTGATCAGTATGTAAAGGACATTGAGAAGTTGTTGGAAGAGAAAGAGGCGGATTTACTATCAATATAATTGAGAATTGCACAATATGCCTGCTGATGAACACAACAAAGTAGTACTAGGAGAAAATCCTCGCCATATTGCTATTATTATGGATGGTAATGGCCGTTGGGCGCAGAAAAGGTTTATGCCTAGGGCAATTGGCCATCAGGCAGGGGTTAAAACGGTCAGAAAAATTGTAGAGTACTGCGCTGAACAAAAGATCGAGGTCTTAACCTTATTCGCTTTTAGCAGTGAAAACTGGCGTCGGCCGGAAGAAGAGGTTTCCTTGCTGATGGGGCTGTTTATGGCGACCCTGCAACGTGAAATTAATAAGCTTGATCGTAATAACATCCGCTTGCGATTTATTGGTGATAGAACAGCATTCTCGGATAAGTTACAGGCCAAAATGGCTGATGGTGAGGCACAAACAAAAAATAATAATGCCCTCACCCTTGTTATTGCGGCAAATTATGGTGGTCGCTGGGATATGTGTCAGGCATTTCGTAAAGTGACAGAAAAAATAGCTGACGGGGAATTGAACAATCAGGATATCAGTGAACAGCTGATCAATCAGTATCTTTCAACCGCTGACCTGCCCGAACCCGACCTATTTATCAGAACAGGCGGGGAACAACGTGTTAGTAATTTCTTGTTATGGCAATTAGCCTATACAGAGCTGTATTTTACAGCAACGCTCTGGCCGGATTTCGACCAGAATTCACTTGGAGATGCTATTAAGAGCTTCAAAAGTCGTCAAAGACGCTTTGGTCATACTGGCGAGCAAGTGCTTAATAAATCTCTCACTCTATAACTTTTAACTCTAATAATTTACAAAAAATGTTATTACAGCGAATTATAACCGCGTTAATCTTGGTTCCTCTGGTTGTGCTGGCAGTTTTTAAACTGCCATCGGAATATTTTTCATTGGTTTTAGGGCTGATTACTCTTGCTGCTGCATGGGAATGGGGCAATCTTGTAGGTATTAGTTCGCTATTTAAACGCGGGTTATTTTTGCTTGCACTGATCCTGCCCATGGCAGGCATTCATTTTTGGACGCAAATTCTGGAACTGGCTGCTCAAGTGCTGGATTGGCCTGATATCAGGACTTATTCCGGCGCTCTGGAGTGGCTGGTTATTGCGCCAGTGCTGTTCTGGATATTGTCCATGATATTAATCAGAAACGCGGCTACAGGTGTTTTAAATCTGAAACTGAAAACAGGCTACAAGGCATTAATTGGCTGGTTTGTCTTGTTGGCTTTCTGGATGTTTTTATCCAGATTAAAAGCTTTTTATGGCGCGGAAATGGTTATGTATTTTCTGATTCTAATTTGGGCCGCCGATATTTCAGCTTATTTTGTTGGCAAGAAATACGGAACAACCAAACTGGCGCCTGAAATCAGCCCGGGTAAAACAGTTGCCGGAATGTATGGTGCGTTAATTGCCGGCTTACTTTGTGCCGTTATTTTGAGTCTGGGTTATGGCTTTCAATTAATGATTGCGTCGGATTTTGTTTTGCTGTCCGTGCTGACCGTGTTGATTTCCATTTATGGCGATTTGTTTTTTAGCGTGGTCAAGCGTCAGCGAGGCGTAAAAGACAGCGGTTCAATACTGCCCGGTCACGGTGGTATTCTGGATAGAATTGATAGCATGATTGCGGCAGTACCGTTTTTTTATGCCGGTATATATTTTGTTTATAGGCTTGTTTCATGAAGGGCATTTGCATACTCGGAGCGACAGGCTCTATTGGCGTTAGCACTTTAGACGTTGTAGCAAGACATAGGAATCTCTATAAGGTTGTCGCATTAACAGCCAATAACAATATAGATGCGTTATATGAACAATGTTTGGAACATCATCCTGAAGTTGTTGTAGTGGTGGATGAAGGCAAGGCTCAGACTTTTAAGGAAAAGTTAAAGGACTCGACGGTTTCGGATATTAAAGTGTTATCAGGTGCGAAGGCGCTTGAGCAAGTCGCAACACTGGATAACGTCGATTCTGTTATGGCTGCTATAGTTGGCGCGGCGGGCTTGTTGCCGAGTCTGGCGGCGGCAAAGGCGGGCAAAATAGTATTGCTGGCTAACAAAGAAGCCTTGGTGATGTCAGGCTCTATTTTTATGCAAGCCGTTGCTGAGTCGGGGGCGCAATTGCTGCCTATCGACAGCGAGCATAATGCAATATTTCAGTGCATGCCTGCCGGATATAAGGCCGGCATGCAGGCAAAAGAAGCCAGACGTATTTTACTGACAGCTTCGGGCGGCCCTTTTCGGGAAATGCCGGTTGATCAGTTGGTTAATGTAACACCCGCTCAAGCGGTAGCTCACCCGAACTGGGATATGGGCAGAAAAATTTCCGTGGATTCTGCAACCATGATGAATAAAGGCCTGGAAATGATCGAAGCCTGCCTGTTATTCGATATGAATCCGGATCAAATACAGGTGGTCATACATCCGCAAAGCGTTATCCATTCGATGGTGGATTATGTAGATGGAACGGTTTTGGCGCAAATGGGTAATCCGGATATGCGAATTCCCATTGCTCATTCAATGGCTTGGCCGGAACGGTTTGATTCAGGTGTTGAACCGCTGAATATTTTTGATGTCGGGCGTATGGATTTCCAGGAGCCAAATCTGGAGCGCTTCCCCTGTTTGCGTCTGGCCTACGAGGCGATTAATGCAGGCGGCATCATGCCAACTGTTTTAAATGCAGCCAATGAAATAGCGGTAGAGGCGTTTTTAGATGAACGGGTACGTTTTACCGATATTCCGGTCATTATTGAGCGTAGCATGAAAAAATTCGAGGTTAAGGTGGCGGATACCCTGGAAATTATTTTAGACATCGATCAGCAGGCCAGAATAGCGGCCAAACAGATTATTGAAGAGTTAAATAGTTAGTGGATTTCATGCATACCCTGTTTTATTTTATAGTTTCTATTAGTGTTCTGGTTTCATTTCATGAACTTGGACATTTTTGGGTTGCTCGTAAAGCAGGAGTAAAAGTACTCCGGTTTTCTGTAGGTTTTGGCAAGGTTTTATGGTCTTATCAGAAAAATCCTGATGCGACAGAGTATGTGTTATCGGCAATCCCGCTGGGCGGTTACGTCAAGATGGTCGATGAGCGGGAAGGGCCGGTTGAGGAAGATGATCTGCCTTTCGCCTTTAATCGCCAGTCATTACTGGCCAGAACGGCAATCGTCGCTGCAGGCCCCGTATTTAATCTGGTTCTCGCAGTCGCCTTGTTCTGGAGTGTGCTGGTTATCGGCGAGACCGGCATAAAACCAATACTCGGCGCGGTAGAACAGGGGACATTAGCCGCGCAGGCGGGCTTTGTTGAAGGCGATGAAATCCTGTCAGTTAATGACAAGTCAACGCCAACATGGACCGAAGCACTGAGCGTATTAATCAGTTCGGCGCTTGATGGACAACAGGAAATCAAGGTCGCGGTAAAAAACTTCGACGATCAGCAAAGCGTTAGAATACTTAATATTACTGAAAAAGACAGTGAAAATCCGGACGTACTGTATCAACGTTTGGGCTTTAAACCCTGGTCGCCGAAATTGCAACCCATTATAGGCAAGGTCCTTGCTGACAGCGCAGCGCTGGCGGCGGGTTTGCAACAGGGTGATCTGATTGTCAGTGCTGACGGTGTATCTATGACTGATTGGATACAATGGGTCGACTATGTAAAAAATCACCCAGGCGTTGCTATAAACCTGATTATTGAACGTGATGGTGCTCGCTTGCCAATAACCATTACGCCAAAAAGTGTGGAAGTTGAACAGAAGCCTGTAGGCAAAATCGGCGCGTCAGTTTATGTGCCCGAAGACCTTATGAATTCAATGTTTGTTGAATATTCATTATCTCCGCTGGAAGCAATACCTGCAGCTATAGAAACAACCTATACTTATTCCGTCAGCACTTTAAAAATGATGG
>JBAZTN010000218.1:0-4950 GCA_041661895.1 Methylobacter sp.
CCTTCAATCGGTGGGGTGACCTGAATTGGGCTGCGGTGTCAGTATATGCTGACTTGCTATGTCAATTTCCTGATAGTCATATCGAAAGAAAATACGGAGATCAGTACTCTGAGATGGTGGCTACTAAGATGGCTCTCATCAGTGATGAGCTGTCTAAAACCGATAAGCCTGAGCGAATAAAGCCGCTGCTTTATCGCATTGATCGGGAACTTAAGGTTGATAGTATAAACCCGGGTACAACTGCCGATATGATTGTGGCGACGGTATTAACGGTATTTTTAGAGGATCTTGTTAGTAACGAGCGTTATTAATCAAGGCTTCAAACGGAATTTGTTAAAAACAAATAGGAGACATGAATAATGTCGATATTAGATTCAATTTTTTCATTTTTTTCTTCACAGGGGATAACAAGCATGGCTAAAATCAACAAATTATGCGTTGGCGAATCTTTAGTTGGTGAAGGCAACGAAGTTGCTCACATCGATTTGATGGTTGGACCACGTGGTTCAGCTGCTGAAACTGCATTTGCAAACTGCTTAACAAACAACAAAGACGGCTTTTCTAGCCTGTTAGCTGTTGTTGCACCTAACCTGATGGTTAAGCCTTCAACTGTTATGTTCAACAAAGTAACAATCAAAGGCGCTAAACAAGCTGTTCAAATGTTTGGCCCAGCACAACGTGGTGTTGCTATGGCTGTTGCTGATTGTGTAGAAGACGGCACAATCCCTGCTGCTGAAGCTGACGATTTATTCGTATCAGTTGGTGTATTTATTCACTGGGCTGCAGAAGACGACGCTAAAATTCAACAATACAACTACGAAGCGACTAAAGAAGCTTTGAAACGCGCTGTTGCTGGTACTCCTACAGCTGCTGAAGTTGTTGCTGCTAAAGGCACTGCTGTACATCCATTCGCTGCTAACTAAGTTTTAATTAGTTACAAGAATGTTAAAAATGCCCCGCTTGTCGGGGTATTTTTTTGCCTACAGGATTGTAGGTAAGGCAGATAAGGCTCCTGCTATATCTGCATTCACCATATCTCTGTGGTTCGGGCGTGAGCACGACTGCATTGACGCAGGACGACTGCATGGATGCAGGAGGTAGAGCATGCAGGGAGCAGTTGCCGAGGAGCGGAAGCTTTGTCTAAATTTTAGCAATATCTTCGGAGCCAATATTGCCTGAGTGCAGGGCGCTTGCAACAAGTGCTTGGTGTATACCTATCTCACTCAAAGCCATTAAATCCAGTATATTTCTTATACCGCCTGCAGCAATAAAATTTTTATTCGGATATTGCCTGCAAAACTCCTCCAGTTTATAAAGATCAGGCCCAAAGTTGCTGCCTACACGCTCCAGGGTCATGATGATAGTATTATCCGGCCAAAATTTCTGATTAGAAAAAAGGCTTTCTGCACCCAGTGCATTTGAACCTGAATAATCCAATGAAAGAATGAAATCATTTCCGAACGCCTTTATTTCTGAAATATTGCTATCCCGGTAACACTCGCTACCCAGTACGGGCAGATAGTTTTTGGGATGCCTTAAGCTGTCATCATAGGGTTGATAACCCTTATCAATCCAGAATGTTATTTTTGGGAAACGAGTCAGTACCTCACTTATTAGATGATCATGGTCACCCTGACCGGTAATCGCATTCAAGTCTGCAATATAGATCGTATCAAAATCATAAATACCCATAAATGCCTGAATTACATGATAGATATCAGCTGAGCGGCACAAGTCGGTATTGATGGGTTGGTAGAGTTCGCGTTTACCTTGTTGGGCATGAACGACGAGGCCATCTTTTAAATCAATTACTGGGATTATTTTCATAAAATGCAGTGTATGCCGGATGGTACAATAACATGTTTATGTCATAGCCTCGGCTGTAAACTATTTATAACTTAAGTCTTGAGTATTTTGAAAATTCTGGTGTTTGAGTATATCACTGGCGGCGGCTTTAATAAGCATGAACTGCCAGATTCCCTCGCTAATGAAGGGAGCTTGATGCTTAATGCTTTGCTTGATAACCTGCGATCACATGTTGGTATCGAAATAACGGTTATGCTGGACTGGCGGCTTCACGCTATCGCCAGGGATGGCGTGTATGCCGAAAACCTGCCGGGAGCAGTCGCGGCGCCAGTTAACATGAAAAGCATTAACACTGTCATCATCAATGCAGAGCATGATATTTCTGAAGAATTTGCCAGATTAATCCTGCAATCCGATGCCGTATGGCCGGTAGCGCCGGAGTTTGACGGTATATTACAGGCGCTGTGTCAATCTGTTGAATCACTGGGCAAGATATTGCTGACATCGCCGGCAAGCGCCGTCGCCATTGCAGGTAACAAATTCAAGACTTTTGAGCTGCTCAGTCAGCATCAAATAGCCACTGTGCCTACCCGGATGCTTGAAGGTGACTATTCCCCAGGTGAATGGATGGTCAAACCGGTTGACGGGGTGGGGTGTGCAGACAGTTATGTCATCGGCAACCGGCAGGACTTTGAGCAGATATCCATGCGCAAAGGTAACGACTGCATGAATGCAGGAGCAATTGCCGAATATGTCATTCAGCCACATCTACAAGGCAAAAAGACCAGTCTGTCGTGTCTGTTCAAACAAGGCAGCGGCTGGCTGGTATGCGCTAATTTGCAGCGGTTCGAGTTCATCAACCAGCAATATCACTTGACAGAAATCGTGGTGAATCACCATGCCGATTCAGGGGCATATCAGCAGTTGGTTGATCAAATAGCCCATGCTTTCCCTGAGTTGTGGGGCTATGTCGGCATTGATCTGATAGAAACTGCCGAACAGATGTTGGTGCTTGAAATAAATCCCCGCCTGACTACCTCATTTGTCGGCATTCATGCTGCACTGGGCATCAATCCAGCCGAAGCCGTTTTGCAGCTAGTCAATGGCAAGCCGGTACTCGATCCGTCTAAAAACTTATCCATTACCATCAAAGTAAAACAGGAAACCAATGCGAGCTAAAATTATCGGCAATTGCTCCATGCATTGCATCCATGCAGTCGTTGGCTGGGATATAGGCGGAGCTCACGTCAAGGCTGCGGTAATCAATAATACCGGTGAAATTGTTGCTGTTTACCAGCAACCTTGCCCGTTATGGAAGGGGCTTGATCAACTGCACCGTGCCGTAAACACAATTAAGCAGGAGCTGGCAGGTTCAGCTTCCCGCCATGCCATCACTATGACCGGCGAGCTGGTTGATTTGTTTGATAGCCGGGATGATGGCGTTAAGCAAATCATCCAAACCATGACTGAGCTGTTGCCGGATTGCGAAATTGTCATATTTGCAGGTAAAGAAGGCCTCCTGAAAACTGCACAGGTCGAAGCTCGACATTATGAATCCATTGCTTCCGCCAACTGGCTAGCCAGTGCATTATTTTCCGCTCAAAAAATCGGTGATGGGCTTTTTGTAGATATCGGCAGCACCACGTCAGATATTCTTTTATTAAACAATGGGCGGGTTCTTGCAGAAGGCTACACTGATTACCAGCGCCTGATTTCACAAGAGCTTATTTATACCGGTATCGTCAGAACCGCAGTGATGGCAGTGGCACAAACAGCGCTTGATAAGGGCAAAAAAATCGGCCTAATGGCTGAGTACTTTGCAACTATGGCGGATGTTTACCGCGTCACAGGTGAGCTTAATGAAGCGCACGATCAAACCGAAACGGCTGATGGCGCAGAAAAAACACTCGCTGCCAGCGCTAAACGCTTATCGCGCATGATAGGTTGTGATTTTATCCCCGCTGAATTACCTCGCTGGCAACAATTCGCAGAAAACATCCGGGCACAGCAAATACAGCACATACAACGCGGTTGTAAGGTTCAACTATCCAGGCACAGTCTCGCTCCAAACAGCCCATTGATCGGTGCCGGAGTAGGGCGATTTCTGGTTAAGCAGGTAGCATTGAATTTAGGCTACCCCTATCTGGATTTTTCCGATTTATTCCAGGAATCCTTTGCTCAGTCAGACATGTCTACAGCGGACTGCGCACCGGCAGTTTCTGTCGCCTACTTAGCCATAGAGCAGTTTGGTAATTGAATTCACTTGTATTACAAGCGGTTGGCATAATAAATTCAATCGTTTTTAATAATAGCGATTCGATATATTGTGAATTGTGGTAATATATTTATTTTAATCAACTTAACAATTGTTTATAGGCTCCATGGAAAAAGTTGATGTATTTGATCTGATCGAACGGATGTCAGCATTGATCCGTTCAGAAGAACGTAAAAAATGTACAGAGTTAGGCTTGCAACCGGTGCATCTGCAAGTAATGGACTATTTGTCGCGCTGCAACCGGTATAGCGATACGCCGGCAGCGCTTACCAATTATCTGGGCATGACCCGTGGCACGGTTTCTCAAACCCTGCTGCTGCTGGAAAAAAAAGGCTACATTAAAAAAACAGCCGATGCAAATGACCGGCGTATGGTGCATCTTAGCCTCCTGGCAGTTGGCAATGCCATTTTGAATAAAGCGCGGCCAGCAGAGTTATATAGCCAGGCCTCGGCAATATTTAAAGAGAATCTTAGCAAGGAAAACGTTTTTGTAAATGCACTTACCGCGCTGCAAAAAGCCAATAAATCACAATCATTTGGACTTTGTAAAACTTGCAGATATTTCACAACAACTTCAGAAGGTTTTGTTTGCGGCTTAACCCAAGAGCAGCTCAGTCAAACTGATAGTGAAAAAATATGCCAGGAGCATACGGTTTTATAAGTTATCGGACAGGCATTCAGTAGGAATGGCTGGTGTTGTGTAACAATAACTAAATCGGTGCGCAAAAGGGAACATTTGCGCCCGAGGGTGTCCTGAATTTTGTGTAAACGGAGTTTGTTAATGGTTCGGCATTCGGTCGTCGAATTGAATACTAAACCGATTCAAAGCGGCTTTCCAGTCATGTAAAGGCATGGTCCATTTTTTACTG
>JBAZTN010000219.1:0-4941 GCA_041661895.1 Methylobacter sp.
TTTTTTTATTAAAATCCTGCATTGTTAGCGAAAAATATTACTACATGGATAAGGGAAATATTGTTGCTATGCAAATTACTTTACAAGAAATGCCCTATAAAGAAGCGCTAGAGCGCTTTTTACACCTCTGTCATATAAAAACCTATCCGGCCAAGACCACTATTATAAGACCAGGTGATACAGGGGACCGGCTGTATTTTATCATTAACGGTTCAGCCAGTGTTTGCGTCGAAGACGACGAGGGCGGGCATGAACTCATTCTCGCCTACCTGAATAAAAATGAATTCATCGGTGAAATCGGCGTTTTTAAAGGCGCTGAAACACGGAAAGTCAGTGTTAGAACGCGTAGCGAATGTCATTTGGCAGAAATAGGTTACGAACGATTCCGGCAAGTCCTAAAAAAAGAATTACTGGCGTATGCACCGGACTTGCTTTTTATGTTAGGCGAACAATTATCAACCCGTTTGTTAATTACCAATCGTAATTTGTGCGATTTAGCGTTTATGGATGTTGAAGGGCGGATTGCTCGAACTCTGCTGGATCTGTGTAAAGAACCCGACGCAATAACACATCCGGATGGCATGCAGTTGCATGTCTCACGGCAAGAACTTGGTCGTATTGTAGGCTGTTCAAGAGAAATGGCCGGACGTATTTTAAAAGAGCTGGAAAGTAAAAATCTCATTACCGCTCATGGCAAAACCATTGTGGTATTTGGGGCACGTTAGACTACTCTTTCAAAGTATCAAAAGCTTTAATCAACAGTCGCAGTTTATTTTTAATGATACGAGTGTTGTCAGGCCCCATGCGTATCATTTGTTTGTGTACCGGGTTTAATGCCTCAAGTTTTGGGTCGGCAAGTTTATAATGGTTAGCGTGTTTTACTAAGGCAACCGGTTCTTCAATAACGGGCGCAGCCAGCACAACCGCCGCTGCTTTTGTGAAAATATCTTCCAACTTGTATTCGTCAGGGTAACTAAACTCGCCAAAAACCTGTAGCAATAAGGGCCTGAATTTTTTGTACACCGCCAGTGTTGTCTGCACATCCATTGCATTTATTGCCGTAGCCAATTTGTCGTAGCGCTGATAACTTTTAGTGGCAATAAAAATCCCCGTGTTATCTTGATCGACGGTAATCGGCTGATCAAGGTTAAGGAAATGCATATGTTTTTCAATTCGCAAGCTCTGCGAAAAATCGTTAGTAATAACAACATATTTTCTGATCAACTGATCAGTAATTAGCCACTCGGCGAGTTGTGGAGATCCCCCCAGTATTTCTTCTCGTAATTGCGCATCACTATGATCAATATCGGGCAGAATAAACGATTCTTCCTGTTGCAGATCTACAATATTATCGATAGTAGAATTTGTACTGAACGCAGCTTCTGTCTTGGTTGTTTTAGGTGCGTCCGCCTCTTTAACAGCAGCAGGGAGCGCCAAAATCTGTGATTCAGATCCTGTCAGGTCAATGTTTTGCTGTTCCTCAAAATAAAACCAAACTACACCCGCCATGGTGATCAAAATAATCGCCACAAAGACAGGGACGGCGCTGGATTTTTTTTTGGTTTCCGGATCGTATCGGCCCATGTTCAAGATCCTCATTCAGTTGTAAGTTTAAGGTAACTTCAATGCTGAACATTTACTCAGCATGCATGATTAAGGTAGTGCCAAAATCAGCTATATTTTCGCTCACCAAACAACGCGGTACCGATTCTGACAATGGTCGAACCTTCGGCAATCGCCGCTTTTAAATCCCCGGTCATGCCAAACGAAAAAGTATCCAGTTTAGGGTTGTTCAGTTCTGTAACGGCCTGATAAAGCCTTTTATAAGGCTGGCGCTGCTGTTCAAAATCATCCTGCGGAGCAGGTATTGCCATCACGCCGCGTAGATTTAGATTGTGTAGCTCAGATACTGATTCAACTAGATGGGGTAACTCAGTCAGGGTTATGCCGGATTTGCTCTGTTCATCGCTGATATTGACTTGCAGGCAAATATTTAAAGGCGGTAAATGACCCGGGCGTTGTTCGCTAAGGCGTTTGGCGATCTTTAAGCTGTCCACGCTATGTATCCAGTCAAAATGTGTCGCCAGTGCTTTGGTTTTATTGGACTGAATAGGGCCGATAAAGTGCCAGGTAATATCAAAAGCGCCCAGTTCCTGTTGTTTTTTCAACGCCTCCTGCAAATAATTCTCGCCAAAATGGCGCTGTCCAGCTTGATAGGCGTTGGCAATATCTGTAGCAGTTTTGGTTTTACTAACGGCTAATAATAAAACTGATCCCGGCTTACGGTTGCAGGCAAGTTCCGCATGCCAGATTTGCGAACGGATTTGTTTAAGTCTCTGAGCGATCATTTTGGTCATGAAAAATTTGAAGAATCATTATTATTTATAATGACAACATAGCTTCAAAAAAGCAAAGACATGAACTATGGTATATGGATTGATTTTATTTTTGTCTTCAAGAGGATGTTATGGATATTGCCGAATTACTGACTTTTTCAGTTAAAAACAACGCATCGGATTTGCATTTGTCGGCGGGACTTCCGCCTATGATCAGGGTCGATGGCGATATTCGGCGAATTAATATTCCTGCATTGGAGCACAAGGAGGTTCATGCGCTGATTTATGACATCATGAATGACAAGCAGCGCCGAGATTATGAAGAATTTCTGGAAACCGATTTTTCATTTGATTTGCCGGGTGTTGCCAGATTCCGTGTTAACGCATTTTATCAGGAGCGTGGCGCGGCGGGTGTTTTTAGGACAATTCCCTCCAAAGTATTGAGCCTGGAAGACTTGAAGGCGCCCAGGTTTTTTGAAGAGCTCTGTCAAAAGCCACGCGGACTGGTTTTAGTCACAGGTCCTACCGGTTCAGGTAAATCAACAACGCTGGCGGCAATGATTAATCATATTAATGCCAATGATTATGCGCACATACTTACCGTAGAAGACCCTATCGAATTTGTTCATGAAAGTCAGAAATGCCTGATCAATCAGCGGGAAGTTCATCGTGATACTCATGGATTTAATGAAGCATTGCGCTCAGCATTGCGTGAAGATCCCGATATTATTCTGGTTGGCGAAATGCGTGACCTTGAAACCATCCGGCTGGCATTGACCGCGGCGGAAACGGGGCATCTGGTTTTTGGCACTTTGCATACCACCTCTGCGGCTAAAACCATTGACCGTATTATTGATGTATTTCCTGCCGCAGAAAAAGACATGATCCGCTCCATGCTTTCTGAATCTTTGCAGGCCGTTATTTCGCAAACGCTACTCAAGAAAATTGGCGGTGGACGTGTTGCCGCGCATGAGATTATGGTCGGCACATCGGCTATCAAAAACCTGATTCGTGAAGCTAAAGTTGCACAAATGTATTCCGCCATTCAAACGGGACGTAAGGAAGGCATGCAGACGCTGGATCAAAACCTAAAAGAACTGGTTGATAAGGGCCTGATTACCGCAAAAACAGCAATGGCCAAAGCTGTTAATAAAGACATGTTCCGTTAAGAGGCAATTATGGATTTTAAAGCGCTACTTGCACTGATGGTGCAGAAAAAAGCATCAGACTTATTTATCACCGCAGGCAGAGCTCCGACTATAAAAGTCGATGGTGCATTGGTTGAGGTTTCTAAAATGCCACTGACAGCAGAACAGGCATTAAAGATTGTGCTGGGCATTATGAATCAGCGGCAGAAGGATGAGTTTGAAAATACCAAGGAGTGCCAGTTTGCCATCAGTATACCTGAGTTGGCCCGGTTCAGGGTGAGCGCATTTACCCAGCGCGATGCTGCGGGCATGATATTGCGCCGTATCGAAAATGAAATACCCGATGCAGAAGCCCTGAATTTGCCGCCCGTATTAAAAGATTTAATCATGGAAAAGCGCGGCCTGGTTCTCTTTGTTGGCGCCACAGGCACAGGTAAATCAACATCACTGGCGGCCCTGATTAAATATCGCAATCAAAACAGCAGCGGTCATATCATTACCATTGAAGATCCGATGGAGTATGAGCACCCTCATCTTGGTTGTATTGTTACCCAGCGCGAAGTAGGGGTCGATACGGAGTCTTATGAAGTAGCGTTGAAAAATACCCTGCGTCAGGCGCCTGATGTAATTCTCATCGGCGAAATCAGGACACGGGAAACCATGCAGAATGCGATCACTTTTGCTGAAACCGGACATTTATGCCTGTCAACACTGCACGCAAACAATGCCAATCAGGCGTTAGACCGGATTTTGCATTTCTTCCCGGAAGAAATGCACCCTCAGTTATTTATGGATTTGTCGTTGAACTTGCGCGGTATTGTTGCCCAGCAATTGATCAAGCGAGCTGACGGCAAAGGGCGCTATCCCGCGATTGAAATATTGCTTAATACCCCTTTGGCCAAGGATTACATACGCAAAGGCGAGATTAATAAGCTCAAGGAATTAATGAAAGATTCGCGTGAGCAGGGCATGCAGACTTTTGATCAAGCACTCTACGATTTGTATATGGCTGGAAAAATCAGCTATGACGATGCTTTGAACTCGGCAGATTCCAGAAACGAAGTCCGCTTGATGATCAAGCTCGGCACTGAAAATGCAGGCGTCTTTGAAAATAACGAAATGATGCTGGCAGAAACTGATGACGATCAAGGCTCACTTTATTAATGGTTTATGATGTCAAAAGTAGGCACTTTACGACTGCATGGACAGATATTTGCTCCTGCATTACCCTACTCATGCCATTCATGGCGTTATGCAATATCTGCATTCACCACATCCATGTGGATTATGCAGGAGGTAGAGCAATACAGGAGCAATTGCCGAGGCGAAGGTTCAGCCCTGTGCCCTAAAAAATAATGATAGAATTATAATATTGATTTTATTTGAAACTAAGCGAGAACTTATGACTGCTCCAGAAGCGATATATGAATCAACACTGTCTTCTTTAAAGCTTCGTG
>JBAZTN010000220.1:0-4928 GCA_041661895.1 Methylobacter sp.
ATAAAACAAGCCGATTGCATTAGACCCGCCGCCAACACAGGCAACCAGCGCATCAGGCAAGCGTCCGGCCTGGTCCAAGCATTGCTGCCTTGCTTCACGACCGATAATGGCCTGAAAATCCCTGACCATCGCAGGATAAGGATGAGGGCCGGCAACCGTACCAATGATATAAAAGGTATTATCGACATTGGTCACCCAGTCTCTGAGCGCTTCGTTCAAGGCGTCTTTTAAGGTTTTTGAGCCGGATTCAACGGCGACCACTTTCGCGCCCAGTAACTTCATCCGATACACATTTAAAGACTGCCGGGCAACGTCTACTGCGCCCATGTAAACCACGCACTCCAGTCCCAGCCTTGCTGCAACTGTCGCCGTCGCAACGCCATGCTGACCAGCTCCGGTTTCAGCAATAATACGGGTCTTACCCATACGCTTAGCCAGTAAAGCTTGACCGATCGTGTTATTTATTTTATGTGCGCCAGTATGATTTAAGTCTTCGCGTTTTAAATAAATCTGCGCACCACCCAGCTCGCGACTCCAGCGCTCAGCATGATATAAAGGCGAAGGCCGGCCTACGTAATGTTGTAAATCGGCATCCAGTTCCGCTATGAATTCAGGGTCGTCTAAATACTGCTGATAAGCCGCATTTAATTCCTGAATCGGCAGCATCAATGTTTCTGCGACGAACATTCCGCCGTACGGACCAAAGTGTCCCCGCTCATCGGGCATATTATATTTTTCTGTCATATTATTATTCTGTCACCCTCATTAACTTCACGTATGAATGCCGCCATTTTTAGCGCATCCTTTACACCTTTCTCCGCTTCCACACCACTACTGACATCCAGCGCATAAGGTCTTACTGTCTGCACCGCCTGTCTGGCATTATCCTCATCCAAACCGCCTGCCAGTATGATTGGCAACGTACAATGCTCAGGAATCCTGTTCCAGTCAAACCGGCTGCCCGTACCGCCTTTCGCTCCCGGATGATACGCATCCAGCAGCAATCCTGCCGCATCATGATATTGCTGAGCCAAACCTGGAATATCGGTGTCATCCCGCATCCTCACCGCCTTCATATAACGCTTGCCATAAAGTCGGCAAGCCTCAGCCGGCTCATCGCCATGAAACTGAAGACAATCGATCGGCACCCGTTCCAGAACCTCGCGTATCCGTGCTTCCCGCTCATCAACAAACAAAGCGACGACCGAGACAAACGCCGGCAAAGCCTTAACAATTTCAACCGCTTGCTCAATATCAACATTTCTGGGGCTGGGCGGATAAAACACCAGACCGATTGCATCCACGCCCAATCGAGCCGCACAAACAGCATCATCAGCGCGGGTAAAACCGCAAATTTTAACGCGAGTTCGCATAAAGTGATATGAGAATTTAACCAAAAAAGCCAAGCGCGTAGAATAACATATAACAGCATAGTTTTGGCGTCACCAACAAAAAAGGCCGACAAAAAGTCAGCCCTGTATTTTAAAGCTTATTTCTCTAATCAATGCTTATGTACATGAACATGTTTATGCCCATCAGCATGTTCATGTACTTGGGACTCAGCATGTTCATGCACATGAGTTTCGGCTTGTTCATGTGCATGAGTTTCAGCATGTTCATGCACATGGCCATCATCCGACTGCTGAACAGCTTCAACGCCCACTCCGTATTTATAAACCAATAAACCACCCAAATCAGAACTCACTATCAGTAGCACGCCCAGTAAAGCTGAAAGTATAAGAAAAAAAATGTTGGCCGCGCCCCGGATTAAACTACCGCTTATCATCCGCCAAATCGACAACACTATTGCCAAGAAAAGGACTAGTATGCCAATCTGTTCAAGGCGCTCCATAAGATCGTGTACATTTCCTCCATGCGCAACAGAATCCGCGGCCATAAACCCGGAAATCACCGTAAACACAGTAGCAACAGTACCAATATAGAGAAACCAGCTGGCAACACTACGCCATTGCGCTTTTTTTGCCAGTGTACCGACTAAATCCAGAGCAAAAAATGCCGATAAAAACGCGATGGGAAAATGCACCAGCAATGGGTGAATATTTGCTAAGCCGGAGACTCCGGGCATAATCGCCGAAAAAATATCCCTCCAACCCTTACCCACAAGACCTTCAAGAAAAGGCAACAGTTCGGAAACCATGCCAATAATACCATTGGCTATATCACTACCGGCATGAACTTGAAATGAGAAAAAATTATTCATATTAACCATTTAATTAATTTAACTTGGCGCGCAATTTACCCGATATCCCGATAATTGCAAGAAGCATAGTTTATACCCTGTGACTTTTCATGCCTAATCATGGCGTTTGGCATCAATCGGCAACTTATCAAATACAGGGTGTTTTGTAATGCCATAATGTTCAGGGTAATAAACCGCCCCCAAATATAAGCCATCAGGCGGCGCCGTCACTCCTCCCAGCTTACGGCTTTTAACCTTAAGTAGCTCTTGCGTCCAGTTTACCGGCTGTTTTCCTGCGCCGATATCTATCAATACACCGGCAATATTCCTGACCATGTGATGTAAAAAAGCATTGGCGGAGATATCTATAATGACTTTATCGTCGTCTCGGTAAACGTCAATAAAATACATCGCCCGGCAAGGGCTTTTCGATTGGCAACCCTGCGCCCTGAATGTGGAAAAATCATGCCTGCCAATCAAATGTTGCGCGGCCTGATGCATTTTGTCTGCATCCAGCGGGTTATGATGCCAGGTCACCTGCTTGCGCAACAAGGCTGATTTGATGGGCCGATTGAGAATGACATAGCGATAAAAACGGGCAATCGCGCTGTATCTTGCATGGAAATCACCCACAGCTTCTTTAACCCAGGTGATTCTGACATCATCCGGCAGGTTACTGTTGCCGCCCAGCATCCATGCATGAAGTTCGCGTTCTATTTTTGCGTCAAAATGCACGACCTGCTCAAGGGCATGCACACCGGTGTCGGTTCTTCCTGCACACTGCACCGTAACCGGATGATTGGCGACTTTCGACAAGGCCTGTTCGAGTACCTGCTGGACACTGCGCTGATTGGTTTGCCACTGCCATCCTGAAAAACCGCTGCCGTCGTATTCTACGCCTAAAACAATGCGCGCCATTTAGTACATACCGCTATTCATGAATATAAACCTTAACTCCAGCCTCTATGCGATCAAACAAATCCAGCACATCGGCATTTTTCATACGGATGCAGCCGTGCGACTCCGGATCGCCGTTCATTAACTCATCGGGACAGCCGTGGATATAAATATATCGCCACGTCGTATCGACTTTGCCGTAGCGATTTTTGCCCGGCTCCAGCCCGCCTAACCAGAGGATCCGGGTCAATATCCAGTCGCGTTGCGGGTGCTGCTTGCCAAAATCAGCACTGTAAACTTCACCCGTGGCGCGCCTGCCGATAAACACCGCATTTAACGGCTGGTTCGCACCAATTTTTGCCCTGATTTTATGCCAGCCTGTTGGCGTGCATTCGCTACCCATCAGCTCACCCGCACCATTTTTGGCGGTGGACACAGAATAGCTTTGCAACGCCTGCCCGTTTTCCACGATAGACAGTTGCTGTGCGCCAATGGAAATATCCAGAAAGGGATCAGTTTTCATCGGGTTAATGCCTTAAACGCCCTACGCCTTTTGAAACAAAGCAATCGATTCGACATGCCCTGTTTGCGGAAACATATCCATCACTCCGGCCTTGATTAGTTTATAGCCCAGCTCATTAACCAGAATCCCCGCATCACGGGCGAGAGTTGACGGATTACAGGACACATAAACAATCTGTTCAGGCTGCCATTTTTTAAAATGATGCAAGACATCCGATGCACCGGCCCTGGAAGGATCCAGCATGATTTTGTTGTATTTTCGATTGGCCCATGGCTGATCGCTGATGTCCTTACTTAAATCTGCCGCATAAAACTCAACATTGGTGATGCCATTGTGGCGGGCATTTTCTTTGGCGTGATTCACCAGCGGCTGATCGCCTTCAACGCCGACGACCCGACCGGCAAATCTTGCCATAGGCAAGGTAAAATTGCCCAGACCGCAAAACAGATCCAGCACGCTATCATTTTCATTTAAAGCCAATGTCTCAAGCACCCGATTGATCATTTGCTTGTTAATTTCGTAATTGACCTGCGTAAACATGGCGGGCCTGAATTTAAATTCAATATCCTGCTCGGGCAGCGCATAAGTCGGTATGACTTCCGGCTCGCCATCCAGCGGCTCGATAGTGTCCGGACCTTTGGATTGCAGGCAGATGCTCATGTTATGCTCATGCCCGAAACTACGCATACGTTCCTTATCGGCAATGGTCGGCGGCTCCAGCACACGGAAAGCCAGTACGCATTGCTCATCACCAATGGCCACTTCAATCTGCGGAATCTTATCCCTGACAGTCAAGCCGCCGATCATTTCCGACAAAGCCATCAACTTTGTGCCAACGATGGGATGCATGACAACGCAACTTTCGATTTCAGCCAGATACGGATGCCGTCTTTCCCTGAACCCAACCAGCACCCGGTTTTTTTTCTCGACATATTTAACGCCCATCCGCGCTTTGCGGCGATAACCCCAATGCGGGCCTTCCAATGGTTGCCAAAGTTCAGGAGTCTCAACCTTGCCGATCCGCTTAAACTGATCAGCCAATAATTCCTGCTTGATTCTGATTTGCGCGGAAGATTCAACATGCTGAAAACTGCAACCGCCGCATACGCCATAATGCGGGCATTCGGCATCAACCCGGTCAGCAGCGCGGCTTAACAGATTGACGACCTTGCCTTCCGCATAATCCCTGCGGCTTTCGGTATAGATAAACTCAACCTCCTCGCCCGGCAACGCCTCATCGATAAATATTACCTTGCCATCCACATGCGCCACACCCCGCCCGTCATGTGCCAGGGATTCTATAGTGAC
>JBAZTN010000221.1:0-4900 GCA_041661895.1 Methylobacter sp.
TGGCGCTGTGGAAATGAACGCAGGCGATGTCATGGATTATGGCGTAATCACCCCGGAAGCACAGATTGTTAATAGCCAAAACAAGAAACAAACCGACATTAATATCGACTGGACCGCGTTAACCCGCTATACCCCGACTGATATGCAGACTTATGAGCTGGGGGTCTCCAGAAAAACCCGCTCACCCAACCTTCACGAGCGCTTTGCCTGGTCGCGCGGACGTGCTATGGGGATGATGGGTACTTCGCCAATGGCGATGTTCATGAACAACTGGGTGGGTGATGGCAATGGCTATGTAGGCGACATCAATCTTAAGCCGGAAGTCGCTCACACCGTCAGCGCTACAGCCAATTGGCATGATGCCAATCAGGAAGACTGGGAAACTAAAATCACTCCCTTTTATACGCATGTTGAAAATTATATTGATGCGAAACTCTGTCAGCCAGCAAATGGTGTGACGTGCACCAGCCCGTCTTACGGCTTTAATCTACTGCAACTGGCCAATTTCGATGCGCATCTGTTCGGTGTAGATGTTTCCGGATCCAAGCTTTTATTGGAAACCAGCAAATACGGCAGCATCACTGGCAAAACCGTTTTAAATTATGTCAGAGGGCAGAACAACGACACCGGCGGCAACCTGTATCAACAGATGCCGTTCAATGCGACGGTAGCGCTAGAGCATCAACGCGGCGGCTGGTCCAACACTATCGAAACGCAAATAGTAGCGCCCAAAACAGACGTACAAGACGTCCGCCTGGAACCTAAAACCGCAGGTTTCGCGCTGCTCAACCTGCGAAGCAGTTATACCTGGAAGCATTTGCGAATCGATGGCGGCATAGATAACCTCCTTGACAAGAACTACGCCCTTCCTTTAGGCGGCACTTATATAGGGGAAAAAAGCATTCCGGGAACAGCGGTTCCTGGCATGGGCCGCTCGTTCAATGTCGGCATGACGGTAAACTACTAGCAAACATAAGCCGGATGGAGCAACGTTAAACCTGAATAATTCGTACCCGGAATTATTTCAGGTTTAGCCGCGTTTTATCCAGACTTCTTCGTCGATATGAGTGTGTCTTATCAGCTCACCAAACAACCCGCTTCCGTCAGTATTAACAACGTCAAGTACTGGCTGTGCCACTTTTTTATACAGCGGACTTATATAGCCGAATTGAAATATAAAATATTTTCTCTCTATCAGGCTTTCCCCTTTCTATGCCCATAGCTTTCTCTTTATAATTCAGCTCGGCTATTTAATTCAGTGCAATCAATAAAAGCTCTTATTTCTTTTCTATGTCTCGCTATTTTGACAACTTCGGTTTGCGCAAAAGACAAGACAGCAAAACCTTCAGGCGACACCAAACAAAAACAGACACACGATCTCTCTGAAGCAATAAAGGGCATCTGCGCCAATCCCACAAGGCGCTGCCATCAAACAAATGCTCCGAAACAGTGAGCGCTTCTTTTGATAGCAAAGACACGTTCTGGATTACCTGGGTAAATTATGCCTGCATTTATATGTAATTATCCGTTAATAAAGAACTGGCATTATCAGCGCCTGATACAGTGAATACCGCCGCTGAAAAAGTAGAGGCCGCATCTATCACCCTAAAATAAAACTGGATGCAAAGGGCTATATTTATTTAACCCGGAGGCTTAAATTGGAGGGTCGCCATAGCGGTCAACTACGCTTGAGCCGTTTGACTGACGGCAGTCAGAATTTTTCTGACCCTGTTACCGTTTATAATTGATAATAGACAGTTGCCCAGACATGAAGCGCAATCTGTTTTTTACTTTATGCTTGTCCATTTCAACGATAAAACAACTTACCTTTATGGAAATTATTTACTTTTTATTGCACTTACTCAAAGACCCACTGACGACGCTGCAAGATTTTCTGATGCATTACGAGATGCTCACCTATGTGATTTTAGCGGCGATAATTTTTGTCGAAACAGGCTTAATCGTCATGCCGCTGCTACCCGGCGATTCTTTGCTTTTTGCGGTAGGTCTATTGGCGGCTTCGACCGGAAAATTAGATATCCAAATCATCATTCCGTTGCTCATTGGCGCAGCTTTGCTGGGTGATAATGTCAATCATTTCATCGGGAAGCATTTTAGTAATTTCGTAAAATCCCGAGAGCAAATTTTATTTTTTAAACGAGATCACATTACACAAACCGAAGAATTCTACGAAAAGCACGGAGGAAAAGCCGTTATTATGGCCCGTTTTGTCCCAATCATCCGCACGATTGCCCCATTCGTAGCGGGCGCGGGCAGCATGAAATATTCAAAATACCTTATTTTTTGCATAATCGGCGCTACATTATGGGTTACGAGCATAACATCAGCGGGGTATTTTCTAGGCTCAAATGAATGGGTAAAACACAATTTCGAGAAAATCGTTTTGGGCATTGTTTTTGTGTCGTTCATGCCAATGGTTTGGCAGTTTGCAAAGGTTAAATTGCAAAAACAACCCCAATCCCTTTAAGCCATTCATGTTCTGCATTCACTACCGAGACCGTGCTAAGTAAAATACAGCTCTGCCCATAATCTGAACATAACAAACGTACCGTCGATGTTTAAAAAGATAATATTCCCCATGTTTTTATTTAACCGCCACGAAAGCGGCCTGGCCGACCGAAAATTAACACCCCGGGTGACGAGGCGAGTCCGATAGTGCAAAAAAAGCGATCACTATTTGCAGCCTTAAGCGGCGAAGTACAACCACGCTTCATGGGTGGATTATTATTGGTTTTAGTGCTGCTGTTGCACTTATGGCTGGGAATTTGGCTGTTAAAGCCAACCGAGCTCCCCAAAACCCCATCGCCGGTGGTAATGGAGGTATCGCTGGTTTCTTCGCCGAGTCAAAAAGCCGAAATTGCACCGCCAGCGCCACCAAAACCAGTACCGCCAAAACCTGAACAGCCAAAAAAACAACCTGTTAAACAGCCGGTCAAGAAAAAAATGCCGACTATTCCTAAGCAGGTTGAACTGCCAAAATCACAGACTATTACCGAGGAAATGCCGTCGCTTCCTGCTCCCGCACCGGCAGCGCCGGTTTCAGCACCGCAACCCGTCAGTCGGCCTGCACCTGCTGCAGTCAGCAGTGAGCCGAAAATCAGCACCAACGTTATTCCCTTGGAACGAATTCCGCCCAAGTACCCTGCGCGTGCTGCTAATCGTCATATTGAGGGCTGGGTTAAAATTGAATTTACTATTACCACAAGCGGTACAGTTGAGGATGCCGTAGTTGTTGAGGCGCAACCCGCCGAAGTTTTTGACGACTCAGCGCTGAAAGCCATTAATCAATGGACATTCAAAGAAAAAATAGTTGACGGTGTCGCTGTTGAACAGCGTGCAGTTCAGACGCTGCAATTTAAATTAACCAGATAATTGCTTCCACAAATTTCATTTTTAATCATTAAAACAAGGAGACCTTAATGTCCTATCATCTTGCGCCAGAAGTTATTATCGATGGTACCTTATACACATTGCTGGCTTTCTCGGTGGTCACATGGACACTGATCCTTTTCAAGATCTGGCAGTTCACAAAGAATAGTCATGATAACCGTAGCTTTGACAAGGCGTTTTGGGATGCGGCCAATCTGGAGCAGGCAAAAAACTTGCCCGCAGATTTAGCCAGAGGTCCGCAAGCGCGAATTGCACAGCAAGGGTTTACATGGATGAACGAAAGTCAGCAGTCTGCCGGCAAGAACCTTAAATATCGCGGCGTTCCGTCTGAATTACTGGAGCATTCACTGCTCGTGCAAATGCAGCAAGAGCAACACGCAATGGAAAGTGGCCTGACCATGCTTGCCAGTATCGGCAGCACTGCGCCGTTTGTTGGCCTGTTCGGCACGGTTTTAGGCATCATGCACGCAATGCATCAGATCACTGAAAGCGGCTCGACCAGCCTGGATGTGGTGGCCGGCCCCATCGGCGACGCACTGGTCGCCACTGCAATAGGTATCGCGGTCGCCGTACCTGCGGTATTGGCGTATAACTTTTTCTTGCGTCGTGCCAAACAGCAACGCGCCGGCTTGGAAAATTTTGTGGTCAGTTTTATGCATATCGCCTCAACTGCTAACGGCAAGGAATAGACATGGCCTTTAAACCGCAATCGGAAGACGAAGGAGCAATGAGCGAGATTAACGTCACGCCGCTTGTCGATGTAATGCTGGTGCTGGTGATTATTTTATTGGTGACCGCACCGCTAGTCACGCAATCGGTGCATGTGACCTTGCCGAAAACCACCGAGACCACAGCGGATGTTAAAGAGCAACCGTTGCAGCTGGGCATTGATGCGCAAGGGGCTATAACACTGAATAAGCTGCCGCTCGCCGACCTTGTCGCACTGGAAACAGCGTTGAAGGCCGAGCTTTTAAGGAATCATGAAATTGGCTTGCATTTATACGCCGATCAGAATGTCGTTTATGCAAAAGTCGCCGAAGTCATGGCCGCCGTGCAACACTCCGGGATCACTAAAATAGCCTTCGTGACTGAGAAGCAGTAGTAAATTTCCTCGCAGTAACTTAAGACATAAAACCACTAAGAAACGTGAGGAAGCCGTAACAATCCATCTTCTTCGTGGTTTGTTAATGATTTATTTACACTCTGTTTACAAATTCTTTCATTGATTAAGGATGGCCTTCAGGTTAAGTTTAACTAATATATAGGAGGACGATGGTGTCTCCCCCCACAAACTTGGTATTTATTAAAATACTCACTTTTAGACTTTTTGCACGAAAAACCCTATGCCTACCCCTATCATTCCTTTTTCACCTGTTGGGCTTATCGTACTGAGCGTATTCGTTATCGGCCTGGCGATGATCATCTTCGAAGTCCAGTTGGCGATGGACAAGTTCAAGCCCGCTTTGATGATGATGTTCTCGGTAGCCAA
>JBAZTN010000222.1:0-4828 GCA_041661895.1 Methylobacter sp.
GAGTATATGGTACCGGCGGCTTACGTGTGGCTGGAGGCATTGCCCCTGACCCCGAACGGCAAGCTGGACCGCAAGGCACTGCCGGCGGACACGGGCCTGGCGAACGACAGGATCGCTGTGGCGCCGCGGAATCGGCATGAGCTGCAGATGACCAGGATTTGGCAGTCGTTGTTCAATCTCGACGGATTGAGCATCGACGACAATTTCTTCGAACTCGGAGGGCATTCGCTGTTGGCCGTACGACTGATGGCGAAAATTGAAACCGATCTAGGAAAGCGGCTATCCTTGGCGGCGTTGTTCAAGGCGCCGACCATCGAGCAATTGGCGCGACTGATCGAGGACGAATCTGCCGACGAAATGTGGGAGCCGCTGGTTCCGCTCCGCATTACTGGTTCTGGTCCGGCTTTGTTTTGCGTACCCGGCGCGGGAGGACAATGCCATTATCTCTATCACTTGGCCGCGGCTCTGGGAAGCGAACATCCGGTGTACGCCTTTCAAGCGAAAGGAATGGATGGACGAACCGTGCCTCACGCCAGCATTGGTGAAATGGCCGATTGTTACGTCGATCTGGTGCTGGAAACCCAGCCCGAGGGTCCGTATTACCTGGCGGGCCACTCTTTGGGTGGTAGCGTGGCGTTCGAGATGGCGAAACGGCTGGAAGCGTCTGGTCGGGAAGTGGGATTCGTGGCGCTCTTGGACGCCGGCATGCCATCGGGCGTAGATGCCTCCGACGCGGCACTTACCGCCCAGGCTCTCCGGGTCCTGGGTCACGCCTACGGCCGGGAGATCGTGATCGAAGAAGAGGTCTTGAGCGGATTGGCTGAGGAGGAACAACTCCATCTGATTAAGCCTCATCTGGTGGAGTTGGGCCTTTTGCGGGAAGACGCAGGTCTTTTCATGGTGCGCGGCTTGCTGAATATTTTCAAAAGCCAGTTCCGAATGGCGTACCAGCCGGACGGCAGTCGAGTGGAGCAGGTAATGTTTCTTCAGGCCAGGGAACGATTCGATGCGGCGGAGCAGCAGGTGCTGGACAACGCATTGAGCCAATGGAAGCTCTTGTCGATACGACCATTGGCATGTGCCACTGTGCCTGGAGACCACATCAGCATGTTGAACCAGGAAAACGCGCGCGCGGTGGCGGAAGTCCTGCAGGCGTGGATGATGCTGGAAGAACCTGTGTCCCGCAGCGAGTGAGGGGGGATGGACAGCGATCCGCCCCTGATTCTTACCGACAAGCCGACGGGCAACTTCAATTCCCAGATGGCTCTAGAGGTAATGGACCTTCTGGTCGAGATCAGCCACGGGGACAAGACTCTGGTGATAGTTACCTAGGACGAAAACGTAGCCGTCATGGCTTACCGCCCGCTAGCGCCGATGCCATGTTCGACCTCGATCGATGGGCCGTGATGCTCAGGGGCCTTGTTCTCAATAAATCCTCCAGACAATACCTGGAATTGACAATCAAACGATTGATTGACATTATGTCAATCAATCGTTTGATTTACTTTTCTAACAAGCAATTTACTGAGGCGGCATGGTCAAAATCGGAAAAACTGAAACAGAAACGCATGATGCACGTAGCAGACTCGTTATCTCGGCATTACGGCTGTTTGCTGAAAAAGGTTTTGAGGCTGCTACCACCAGAGAAATCTGTGAAGCGGCGGGGGCGAATATTTCGGCCATCCGCTACTACTTTGGCGATAAGGCCGGGCTCTATCGTGCAGTGTTCACTGAGCCCATGGGCGAGATAAAATGCCACACCAATATTGCAACATACTCAGATCTGCCTTTAACCGAAGCACTTGGCAGGTTTTTCACGGAATTTCTTGAACCGCTGAAAAAAGGTGAGGAGATCAGGTTGGTTATGAAACTGCATTTCCGGGAAATAATCGAGCCGACCGGGATCCGGCAACAAGAAATAGATACTAATATCAAACCGCAGCATGAGGCTCTCGTTGCGATTCTTAAAGAACATTTGGGCCTGCAACGCATAGATGCGGATGTGCATCGACTGGCTTTTGCCATCATTGGTATGGCCGTGCATTTTTATGTTGCGCAAGAGGTTGTTTCGGCAATTTCGCCGCAAGTGTTGAATAACCCCAAAGCGATTGATGTTCTGGCAGAACGTCTGGCCAGTTACGCCGTGTCGATGATCGAAGGTGAGGCCAGGCGTCGCACTCAGGGGGCAATTCATGAGTAATAAAAATCTGCGGACACTAAGCCTGAGTTTTCTGCCTTTGCTACTTCCGGCGTGCGGCTCCGGCGGCTTGCTGACCACTGTGGGCCCTGATTACCAAGCTGTGCCTTTGCCGACAGCGGCTAACTGGCAGGCTCCCCAACCCAGCGGGAATAACTTACCCATTGCGCACCAGGGTGACCCGGTGAACTTAAGCCGGTGGTGGGATCGGTTTCAGGATCCGGTTCTGAACCGCTTTTTATCAGCCGCCCAACAAGAAAGCGCCTCCGTGGCTGATGCCAGAGCACGAATTGAGGAAGCCAGAACCAACCTCGTCGGCGCCGATGCTGCCTTATTGCCCAATTTAGACTTCAGCGCAGGTGCCAAACGCTCCTCTTCTTCCTTTGGGGGGGCTCCGTTTGTATGGAATCAATTTCCGTTCGGGCTGCAATCCAGCTGGGAAATCGACCTGTTCGGCGGCCTGGCGCGCCAGGAGGAATCGGCCAGCAGTCAGCTGGAATCAAGAAATGCATCCTGGCACGACGCCCGCGTGGCAGTGGCAGTGGAAGTCGCCAATGCTTATCTGGCGTATCGTTATTGCGAGGGGCAAGTGCAAATAGTGCAGGCCGATACCGAATCACGCCGGGAATCAGCGCGGCTCGCGGAAATTGCCGGTCAGGCCGGATTCCGTGCGCCGGGTGACGTCGCACTTGCCAATGCGAGTGCTGCTGAAGGCAATAGATCGTTGCTGCAACAACAAGCGCAATGCGAACGTTCGATAAAAGGCCTGGTTGCATTGACTGCCCTCGAAGAAGTGAAAGTTCGTAAATTGTTAACTGAGGCACCAGACCAGGTAGCAAAGCTGCCTAGCCCGCCAGCGTTCCGAATTGATTCCCTGCCGGCCCGTGTGCTGATGCAACGGCCTGACGTTGCTGCTGCCGAGAGAGATGTCGCGGAAGCCAGCGCCAAAATCGGCGTTGAGCAGGCCAAACGATTTCCGAAGTTGAGCCTTTCTGGAAACATCACGCCAACTTTACAAAGCATTAACGGGGCAGCGCTTATGCTCGCGCAAACCTGGGCTATCGGCCCGACGCTCAGCTTGCCACTGTTTGATGCGGGTAAGCGGGCTGCGGATGTGGAAGCGGCACGAGCTCAATATAAAGCGACTGAAAGCAACTTCCGCAGCAAGGTGCGAACGGCAGTAAAAGAAGTAGAGGACGCCTTGGTGCGTTTGGATAGTGCTGGCGAGCGTCTGCCCCAGGCCCACAAAGCTGTCTCTGGTTATCGAGCAAATTTTCTGGCTCTCCAGGAACTTTACCAAGCCGGTTTAGGCAACTTGATCGATGTCGAAACGGCACGGCGTAACGTTCTGTCCGCGGAAATGGCCGTTATAGAATTAGAGCAGGAGCAAGTGAGCGCCTGGATCGCTCTCTACCGCGCAGCCGGTGGAAGCTGGGATGAGCATGATGATGCACAGAAAGTGGGCGCCGCAACCTCTTCAGTTTCAAGCAAAAGCGAATCCGAAAAACAGGATCAATTCTTAAATCATCAAGTCGATTTCACCGGAGGAAAATCATGACAAAAGGAAAAATAAGCGCGCTACTCACAGCCTTAATCGTACTGATTGGCGTTGGCATTATTGCCGTACGCAGTAGCGAGCCTGCCGCCGACGACACGGCTTCCGCGCCTAATCCTGCGCTCAGCGTTACGGTGATCCAGCCTGTCATGCGTGATATTCCAATGACACTGACTGCCAACGGTTCGATAGCGGCATGGCAGGAGGCCATTATTGGCGCTGAAGTAAGCGACCTGCATTTGACCGAGGTAAACGTGCAAGTAGGCGATATAGTGAAGAAGGGTCAGGTGTTGGCGGTTTTTTCTGACGAAAGCGTTTTAGCCGATGTCGCCCAAAGCCGGGCTGCGCTAGCCGAGGCCGAGGCAAATTTGGCTGATGCGCGAGTTAACGCCGAACGGGCAAAACATATCTCTGCATCCGGGGCATT
The DNA here is from genome assembly GCA_041661895.1 of Methylobacter sp. Classification (GTDB taxonomy): domain Bacteria; phylum Pseudomonadota; class Gammaproteobacteria; order Methylococcales; family Methylomonadaceae; genus Methylobacter_A. Next base: position 4,180 of record JBAZTN010000222.1, read on the forward strand.
AAGTAGCCAGCAAGTGAACCAATATCTCACCAGCGAAAAGACCGCTAAGGCCAAAATGCAGTCCACCAAAGCGCAATTGGATTCGCAATTGTTGCGGCTGAAATATACGCGGGTATTAGCCAGCGATGATGGTGTTATTTCTTCCCGTACCGCCACCTTGGGGGCAGTCGCTGCAAAGGGTCAGGAATTGTTTCGCATGATTCGGCAAAACCGGCTGGAATGGCGGGGCGAAGTCACCGCCGCCGAAATGGCGCAACTCAAGCCAGGCATTGCTGTTAGCGTCGTGGTGCCCAACGTTGGCAGCATCAAGGGCAATATTCGCTCACTGGCGCCGACTTTGGATGTCCAGAGCCGCAATGGCTTGGTTTACGTGGATTTACCCGAAGCTGCCCGGCACGGTTTACGTGCGGGAATGTTTGCCCAAGGCGAATTCCAAATGGGCATCAACGCCGGTCTCACTGTCCCTCAGACTGCGCTCTCTCTTCGGGAAGGCTTCAGCTATGTATTCAAACTGGTCGAGCAAAAAGGGGAACTGGCCAAAGTCTCCCAGGTCAAAGTGCAACTGGGCCGAAGAACCGATGACAGTTTGGAAATTCTCTCGGGACTCAATCCGGATGATCGTCTGGTAGCTAGCGGTGCCTCCTTCCTG
>JBAZTN010000223.1:0-4684 GCA_041661895.1 Methylobacter sp.
TTCAGGTCAAAGGACCTAAAAGCCGTAAATTTATTAGTATTGTTGCTGCATAAAACTTACAGCTGCACTGCACGATAGTGCGGCAGTTTTAAGTTACTTAAAGAAGCTCCGCCCTTTATGGTGGGGCTTTTTTTGTTTTTATCGGTTGAGTTTTAAGTGTAGTGCGGTGCGTGTGATTTATGAGATTTGTTGACGAGGCAGAAGTTCGTGTAGAAGCAGGCGATGGCGGTAATGGTGCTATTGGCTTTCGACGCGAGAAATACATTCCGTTGGGCGGTCCCGATGGCGGTGATGGCGGTGATGGCGGCAGTGTTTATCTGATTGCAGCGGAGAATGTGAATACGTTAGTGGATTTTCGTTATCACGGGGTGCACAGGGCTCAGCGCGGACAGAATGGTATGGGTCGAAACTGTACCGGTAAAAAAGGCGAAGATTGCTATGTGCCTGTGCCATTAGGGACCCTTGTTTGTGATGCCGAAACCGGCGAAGTCATAGGCGATTTGACCAAGGTTGGCGAGACGCTGCTGGTGGCTCAGGGTGGCTTTCATGGTTTGGGCAATACGCGCTTTAAAAGCAGTATCAATAGAGCGCCCCAGAAAGCCAGCAAAGGCTCGGAGGGGGAGCATCGTCGACTTAATTTGGAATTGACGCTGATTGCCGATGTCGGATTGTTGGGAATGCCTAATGCGGGTAAGTCCAGTTTGATCCGGTCAGTGTCATCGGCAACACCTAAGGTCGCTGATTATCCGTTTACCACGTTGCACCCCAATTTAGGTGTTGTCAGGGTCGATGACTTGCGCAGTTTTGTAATTGCCGATATTCCTGGAGTTATTGAGGGGGCTGCTGAGGGTGCGGGGCTTGGCTTGCAATTTCTCAAGCATTTGTCGCGTACAGGATTGTTGCTGCATCTGATTGATGTCGAGCCTTACGAGAGCATGGATACGCCGGTACAGGCGGCCAGGAAAATTATCCGTGAGGTCGAGAAGTGGAGTGATGACTTGGCCAAGAAGCCCCGTTGGCTGGTGCTTAACAAGATAGACAGATTGCCGGCTGAAGAGATGAATGATCGTTGTCAGGCGATTATTGATGAGCTGGAGTGGAAGGGGTCAGTTTTTAAAATTTCAGCAATGAGTGGGGATGGCACTAGGGAGCTCATGTATGTCATCATGAATTTTTTGGAAGAGCAGCGACGGAAAGAAAGTGAGCAGGACTGATTTTGCAAAAGCCAGACGAGTTGTTGTAAAAATAGGGAGCTCTTTGCTGACTAAAGGCGGGCAAGGGCTGGACAAGACAGCCATCGCGGCCTGGGTCAAGCAAATGGCCGAATTAAGGCATCAATCAATTGATGTCGTGCTGGTTTCTTCCGGTTCTGTAGCGGAGGGCATGTGTCGCTTGAGTTTGAAGGTGCGACCAAAGGCATTGCATGAGCTGCAGGCTGCGGCAGCAGTTGGCCAAATGGGCTTGGTGCGGGTTTTTGATGATAACTTCCAGCAGCATGGTTTGCATGCGGCGCAGGTGTTGCTTACGCATGATGACTTGTCAGACAGGCAGCGTTATTTAAATGCCCGCAGCACTTTGCTGACCTTGCTTAAGTTCGGCGTGGTACCGGTTATTAATGAGAATGATACCGTTGCAACCGAAGAAATCCGTTTTGGCGATAATGATACCTTGGCGGCACTGGTTGCTAACCTGGTTGAGGCGGATTTGCTGATTATTCTGACAGATCAAAAAGGCTTGTATACCGGAGATCCAGGCCTATATCCCGATGCGACTTTAATTTCAGAAATCAGTGTTAACGATGATAGTCTGGAAAAAATGGCAGGAGACAGTCGTAGTGGCCTGGGACGTGGGGGTATGTCTACCAAGGTGCGTGCGGCACGGTTAGCGTCTCGGTCAGGTGCTGCAACCGTGGTTGCTGCGGGTGCTGCTGATAATGTGATCGCTGCAGTAATTTCCGGGGTTGATCTGGGCACTTATTTTTTGCCAGATGTAGAGCCTTTGGTTGCAAGAAAGCGTTGGCTTGCAGGGCAATTGCAGGTTAAGGGGCGATTGGTTCTGGATGCGGGGGCGGTCAGGGTATTGAAAGGCGACGGTAAAAGTTTGCTGGCTGTCGGCGTTAAATTGATATCGGGCCGGTTTGAGCGCGGGGAGCTGGTATCCTGCGTAGATGAAAGCGGCGTGGAGATTGCTCGCGGACTCATCAATTATGGTAGTGCTGATGCCCAGTTAATAGCTGGAAGAAGCAGCTCTGATTTCGAAGAGATTCTAGGTTATTCGGATGAGTCGGAAATGATCCATCGGGATAATTTGGTAATGATTTAGTTGAATGATAGACAATAAAAAAGGCCGTAACTCAATGAGTCCGGCCTTTTTTATTGAGTAATTCTATGGCTTAAGCGATAGATTTTACTTTTGAATTCAGTCTGCTTTTGCTACGTGAGGCTTTATTTTTGTGAATAATGCCTTTGTTTACCGCAGAATCGATAATAGGAACTGCAGTGTTGTAGGCCGCTTGAGCTTTTTCTTTGTCGCCAGATCTAACCGCAGCGATAATTTTTTTTATGAATGTGCGTAAGTTGCTACGTTGTCCTGCGTTGCGAATACGGCTTTTTTCCGCTTGTCGCGCACGCTTTTTAGCTTGTGCTGTATTAGCCATAGTTTCTCGATTCTTGCCATGTAAGTTAATTAGACCGCTAATTATCATTATAAATGATATGATTGTCAAATTTTTTAACGTGTAGTTTAAAGGATAATCGTTGAGCGGGCAGCTTTTAAAATCAACTGCAGTTGTTGGCAGTATGACTATGATTTCGCGTATTCTGGGTTTTGTCCGGGATATGCTGATTGCGCGAATTTTTGGTATTGATTTGGCAACAGATGCATTTTTTGTTGCTTTTAAAATACCTAATTTTTTACGACGCTTATTTGCAGAAGGTGCGTTTGCACATGCCTTTGTTCCCGTGCTGTCGGATTATAAAGAAAATGGCAGTAAGGCTGCATTAAAGCAGTTTATTGATCGGTCAGCGGGAACCCTGGCATTGATTTTAATGCTGATCACGATTGTCGGCATGATTGCGGCGCCTTTGCTTATTATGCTACTGGCCCCCGGTTTTTCGAGGGAAGGGACGCAGCATGAACTGGCCGTGCAAATGCTGCAGATTACGTTTCCGTATTTATTTTTTATTTCTTTGGTGGCGTTTGCAGGGGGAATATTAAATATTCATGGCAAGTTTGCCATTCCGGCTTTAACCCCTGTTTTTCTTAATGTCTGCATGATTGCCGCTGCGATCTGGTTGTCTCCGCTAATGAGCGAGCCGGTTGTTGCATTGGCTTGGGGCGTTTTTGCAGCGGGCGTAGTGCAGTTGTTGTTTCAGATTCCGCCACTGATGCGATTGGGACTGATGCCACGATTAAAAATTGATTTTAAAGATGCTGGCGTTAAACGGATTATAGGGCTGATGTTGCCGGCAATTTTTGGTGTGTCAGTAACGCAGATCAATTTGTTGGTGGATACGTTGATTGCATCATTTTTAACGATTGGTAGCGTGTCCTGGCTGTATTATTCCGATCGTTTGGTAGAGTTTCCTCTGGGTATTTTCGGGATTGCATTATCGACAGTGATTTTGCCTCGTTTGGCTATAAATCATGCAGCAGAAGATAGCGCAGCTTTTTCAAAATCCTTGGATTGGGGTTTGCGCTTGGTGTTATTGGTGGGTATGCCGGCTACTATCGGTTTGCTGTTGCTGGCCGAGCCTATGCTCTCAACTCTGTTTCAATATAATGAGTTTGGCGTTAATGACGTGCATTTAGCCGGCCAAAGTCTAAGGGCTTATTCAATTGGTTTGCTTGGGTTTATTCTGATCAAGGTGCTGGTGCCCGGCTTTACCTCACGGCAGGATATGAAAACACCGGTTCAATATGGGATTTACTCGATGATAGCCAGTTTGATTTTGAACGTAGCACTGGTTTTTCCTTTGGCACATGCCGGGCTTGCTCTGGCAACGTCACTGGGCGCTTTTTTTAATGCGGTTTTGTTGTTGAAAAAATTATTGAAAGATAATGTCTATGAGCCGGTAAATGGATGGCTGTTATTTTTTATTCGGGTATTACTGGCAAGCGGCGCAATGTCGGCAGGGCTATATTATTTCGTTGATACGGACTGGTGGAATCAGTGGGGCTCTTTGGAGCGAGTCATTAATCTGGCGAAATGGATAGGTATAGGGATTGCAATTTACACGGCGACATTAATGCTGACCGGCTTAAGGCTACGGCATTTGAGCAGTCCCTTACGATAAATTGATTGAAAAACAGCTTGCGGGGAAAACCAGGCAAGATTGATTCAATATAATGCTATAGTACGAAAAAATATTTTTTTAGGGAGGTGGCAATGACTGATAAGAATAACGAAAAACATAAAATAGTGATTGTTGGTGGCGGTGCGGCAGGTCTTGAACTTGCTACCAGTTTAGGTAAGAAATTAGGCAAAAGTGGCCGGGCCGAAATCACGCTGCTGGACGCTTCATCGACGCATATCTGGAAGCCATTGTTGCATGAGGTTGCGGCGGGTACTTTGGCAGAATCCGAAGAGATTGAATACCTTGCTCAGGCGCATCGAAATCATTTCCGATTCAGGTTGGGTAAAATGGAAGGCCTGAACAGAAAGAAAAAGGAAATTTACGTCAGT
>JBAZTN010000224.1:0-4635 GCA_041661895.1 Methylobacter sp.
CACCGGAAAAACCAGAAACCTCAATAACAAACCGATCAGACCGAAACTGAAAAAGCTGAAACCTGTAGCAAAAAGACGCCAGCCGTATGTTAACTTTCGAATTATTTTTTGTGCCATATCCGGCTACGCCTCTGATTTCCTAAACTCAACGATCACTCTCCAGCAAGAAGAAACCTTAAAAAGGCCAGTAATTGTAAAGGATTGTCGTCAGCATCACGAGATTCAGTTTCTTCCAATGCAAAATAATTTTTATATTTTGGAAAATACTGCAAACATTACACTTGGCAGGAAACCGTTGCTTGACAAGGCTGGAAAGAGCCTCGTATGATTCGTTTGGGGTTGGATTTCCTGTACTCTAACTTTTATCCTCTATCCTCACAAAATTGGCGCCTGAGCCCATTGAATTTCCTATCCATAATAAGGAGAACGACAATGAACCATGAACAAAGTGAAGAAGTACTCAAAGAACGATTTGCTGATAATCACAGTCTCGAATACGCAGCTACTCGGATAGTAAAACGAAGGAATCTAGCCCTGAGGACTTGCTCGGTGCTAGGCTTGGCTATCCTGGCGACCGGCCTGAGCGGGTGTATGATCGTCGATTCGCCGATTAAGGGCGTTCTGGGGACCGAGGTTATCTGGGGTGATGTTGCGACCGGGGAAAAAGGTTCTGGCGTCCCCAGCGCGTCGAAGGAAGGCAAAGCCTGTGCGGAGTCCATTCTGGGTTTGCTGGCGCGCGGCGATGCAAGTGTTCGCGCGGCAAAGGAAAATGGCAAAATCACAGAAGTCACTTCAGTGGATCACTCGGCAAGGAATTTCTTAAATATCGTCGGCGAGTGGTGCACGATAGTGAGAGGCCACTAGGCGATCTATTGTCCGATCAAGAGCCGGGGTCACCCATTAGCCGGCTCTGTCGCATTAACCAAAAAATACATGATTCGGAGTGGACGGATTTATCTGTAAATCAACATTGCCCGCTTTCCAGTCATCAGCACCGACTTTATCAGCTCTAGGGCATTGATTAGTACTCAGTACTCTTGGGGCCTGGTAAGTTTTACAGGTGATTAACAATTAAAGATGCCCCCCGCAACTTGCCGTATCTGTTCCTTGTCATACATAGGCGGTTCTAAAAAACTGCGTTCCTAAGAAAATCCTTAGTCTATGTTCATTACCGCACCGACTGTGTTCAGCTTTGCGCTTAGCATTACAAATGCATAATGGATCATCATTCCGCGCTCTAGATATTGCTAAATTAATTATCAGGAGACATTCATGAACAAAGATCAAGTAAATGGGCTGGGTCGAAGAAGTCAAAGGTAAAGTCTAGTAAGCCGCTGGCGTACTACTTGACGACAAGGGTACAGAGACAGAAGGAAATGTCCAAAAGAACGTTGGCTAGGTTAAGTCGGGCTTCGGTGACCTTAAGGAGGATATCTGTTCTTGAATTGATTTAGACTGCGCGACGGCGACGGTTTTCTTTCATCAAAAAAAGCAGTCAACAACTATCGCCTTGACGACCTTCGGCGGCTTTCCGTGCAGCCGCCGTGTGGAATTACCATTTGGGCACTTGACCTGACAGCATCCCTATGATGAAAGGACTTCATCATCCAGGCTATAGGCAAGGCCATATATAAGGTGCGGATTGAAGCAATGAGGTTTAGCGCGGTTGTCAAGGGGGAGGTTTCGGCGGCCCGTGGCTTATCGGTAGTGCCAGGTGATTTGGGAGGTTGGCGCTTGGTGAGTTCACCAATGATAAATCCGATGCCGCCTGCCAGCAGCAAGGTTGCCGGCGTGGTCATCTGTTGGTGTATCTTCCGGACCAGCGTAGCGGTACTAACACTGACTCTCCGTTGACGGTTTAACACTTGCCGCTCCGCATCCCTGATCTGAGCTGTCAGAGACTTGGGTTTGCTTCGATTTAGAAGGTGGTCCGCCATCATTGCTTCTCCGCATCCCGGTGTCTTGGAGGCACGGGCTGAAGATTGCGGAGGGTCGCGGGGAATCGTAGATAACGACTTTTGCGGCGTATCACGACAAAGAGGATCAGCGCGAGCAGAAAATTGAAAGCGACGGCAAGCAGTATGGCGCTACTCACCACAATGCCATTTTTGACCAGCTCCAGCACTGCGACGGCCATGAGTCCCAGCCACGCGCTGCTCAGCAAACCGGCAACCATCACTCCCGCCACGATCATGGTCACCAGGCTCTTGCCCGCCCGCTGCGTTTCCAGCGCAGCGAGCCGAAAACGATCATGGGTTAGTCCACGCAACTCATTCCATAACGACTGGGCATCGTCCAGCACGCCGGAATCGCTCATCGGATTGCCGCGTGTTGCAGTTTGCCCAGGAGTATCATCCTCTACGGCGTCCCTTTCCATTGATGCTTGATGGTCTAACGGCCGCTCAACACGCGGCTCAGCAGAAAGCCGGCCGCCACCGCGATACCCATCGACGTTATGGGGTTGTCGCTGATATAACTGCGGCAATTCTCCATCAATTGCTGTTCGGTATTTTTCAGTTGCTCTCTTTTTTCGCCAAGCGCTTCCGCGGCTTGATTGGTTGCACCGGCGATCTTATCGACCGCCTCATGTGCGGAAATAGCTGCTTTGTCTATTGTTTCCATGATGGTTTCCTATCTATTTGAGCCGCATGTCATTTAAGGCATGCGACTCATGATGATTGATGGTCTAGCGTCGGCATAACAGGCGGCTCAGCAGAAATCCGGCCGCTACTGCGATACTCACCGACGTTATGGGGTTGTCGCTGATATAACCGCGGCAATTCTTCATCACGAGCTGCTCGCTTTTTTTCAGTTGCTCTCCTTTTTCGCCAATCACATCTACAGCATGACTGCTCGCTCTGGTGATCTTGTCGTAAGCTTCATGCGCTGAATCGGATACTTTATCTAGTGTTTCCATAATGGTTTCCTACTTTATTTGAGTCGCATGTCATTCTTGACCGACTTCACGCCTTTGACGCCGCGTGCAATTTCGACCGCTCTGTTAATATCGGCCTGGTCATGCACGAAGCCGCTCAATTGAACCACACCCTTGAAGGTTTCAACATTGACAGAGCCGGAACTCAGGTTGGGCTCATTCAATAGCGCCGCTTTGACCTTGGCGGTGATAACGCTGTCGTCAACATACTCGCCAGTTCCCTCATGTCTTGGCGTCGATGCGCAACCTGCGGCAGTCATTAATGTCAGGGCCATAATAAAGGCGAAAAAAAATCTGATAAGGTATTTCATGAGTAAATCTCCAGTTAAGTGCCTATCCCCGAAGACTGAAGAACCCCTTTGATACTTCAGGGCGAACGGGTCTAAGAGATAGGCTATAAATACAAAAACCAAGCCGAATAAGATTCGATGACTAACGATCAGGTGCCGACCCGCAACCAGTAACACGCTAATATCGAATATTCGCCAAAAACCTTAAAACTACTCTAGTCGCAAAACCAGCCGCAGTCGGTACGGTAGCGCACATACAGGCAGGCGGGATGGAACTTGCAGGCTGTGTGAGGGGGTTATTCCTTCGGCACCGAAAGCCATGAACTTAGCACTATTATTTCAAATCGGTTGCAGATATCTTCAAGCCGAAGTTTATGGGCTAAGCAGGTAACATTTTTAACTTCGCACCGATAAGTTGAGGCAACGATGAAACTTCATTTTTGTTCACCGTCGCTCAGCTTCGTCGGTATATTTCCTCTGCGACTTTAGCAGTTACCGGCGTTTCTTACGGTAAAATCAAACTGCTGTTTACTTTTTCATTAAAGATATCAAAGCTTCTGTGCTTTTTTCGCAAGCTATTGATGATTCTTTCTGTGCTGCCTTGGCATGTTTCTTTGCCTGTTCAGGCAGCGGCAAAGCCGGATATGGGGTGAGGCGAGGCTTTGCCTGCTCTTTTACCTGGCTTCCCATTGTCCGCTGGATTCATTCTTCTCATATTTCTTTTTGACTGCACTCCAAGCCACCCGGTGCGCCCGTTCTTCGTCCTGCCCGTATTCGTCCCAAGCGTTGTTATAAGCTGCTTGGTAAATCTCCTGGGCGTGTTTTGGTAAATGTTCCCGCACACTTTGGGGTAAATCGTTTATATCTTTATAGGGCATGTCCTGCCTCCGAAAAGTTGATATCTGTTCGCATGGCGATCGAGATTTCTGTTTTACGTTCTGTTGGTATTGCCCGATTTGAAAGGGGACGATGCCCGTCACGGGCCAGGCAATAGGGGGTGCAGGAGCGAATTTTTCATGGTCGGCTCCTCAAAATAGCGGTATCAATATGTTTGGCCGCTACAACGTCATTCCGTCCGAGTCGTTGGCCCAAGGAGAACTCCGGTAACTGTACAATCCGGAAGTGGCAGACCCGGATTGGGATTGGGATTGAGGTGAGGCTTTGCAGGGTTTTTCGTTTTTCGGCAATTGTTATTTTATCCCTAAAAAACTGTAACTCCTCGACGAGCTTCAAAATTTCCGCTGAAAATCTTGGAAGCAGAACGTAGAAAAGCGGATTTTTAGTCACCGATAGCCATAGTGCCGGGCGTTTTTTCGGATTTTGTAGAGAAAAACGAAAGGTATTGCGAGATTGTGTCAGGACATTGCGTAGCGAAGTCCCGATCTCCTTGTTAGATCGGGACAAGTTGAA
>JBAZTN010000225.1:0-4633 GCA_041661895.1 Methylobacter sp.
TAATTGACCACTATCATCAATAGGATCGTCAAACAGCATAGGGATAAAAATAGCACACAGCGCCGTAACGACCACTGCACCAATTAACCGTTGTTTTAATTCATGATCCATTTCGTCCACTCACCTTTTCTCAAACTCAATTAAGCAATCAGATACCAAAAAGAAAGATCCGAAAACCAATAACAAATCGCCTTTTTGCGACTGGTTTTTTGCAGCAGAAAATGCCTCAGCAAAACCAGAAAAACCAAAAGAAACATTAGACACTGAGCTTTGTGAAAAAATCTCACGCATAACCGGTTCCGTCGCCGCTCTGGGATTAGCTAAAGGAGCAAAAAACCAGTCATGGACAACGGGATTCATAATTTCAACAACACCCGCTATGTCCTTGTCTTTCATCATTGAAAAAACAGCATGTATACGTCTATCCGGAAACATATTGGATATATATTCAGCCAATGTCCTGACTGCCTGGGGATTATGCCCTACATCCAGTAACACCGGGATTTCACCGGTTATCAGTTGAAACCGACCCGTTAACTGAACATTCTCCAGTCCTTGTCGAATTGATGCTTCACTTACCGGTAAGGTTTTTGCCAACTGGGTCACCGCTAAAATAACAGCCGATGCGTTACGGTACTGATGCTCTCCTTTTAGACCAGGCTCTGGTAGGTGGGTGATTTTTTTGTCAGCAGAAAACCAATCCCATCCACTGGCCTGCTTTGTATAACCAAAATTTTTGCCTATACAATACAGCAGCGCATGTTTATCGATAGCACTCTGTATCAATGATTTTGGTGGCTTAGGATCACCTACAATAGCAGGAGTTGCCGCCCGGAATATGCCTGCTTTTTCCAAGCCTATTGCTTCTCGGGTTCCACCCAGCCACTCAACATGATCAATACAGATGCTGGTTATCAACGAGACATCGGGCTCTACAATATTGACTGCATCAAGCCGACCGCCCAAACCAACTTCAAGCAATTGCACATCCAGTCCTGCTCGCCAGAATATATCAAGCGCCGCCAGTGTGCCAAATTCAAAATAACTTAATGTGGTATTGCCCCGAACGGATTCTATTCGTGCAAAAGCCTCGCAAATCAGCTCATCCGAAACCGGCTTACCGTCTATTTTTATTCTTTCATTATATTTCAGGATATGAGGCGATGTATAAGCCCCTACCCGATAGCCCTGCGCCCTGTAAATCGCATCAAGGTAAGCAATGCTTGAGCCTTTCCCGTTAGTCCCTGCAACAGTAATTGTTGGAGGCTTGATACACTCCGGATTAAGCGCGTGAAAAACCTGTGCCGCCCGCTCCAAGCCCAAATCTATTGCTAAAGGATGTAAGCTTTCCTGCCAACTCAACCAGCCCTGTAGCGAATCAAAACGCATCATTAATCGATATAAGACTTACGTTCCTGACCGGAGTAGTGTTCAGCAACATCTTACGCTTCAATTTCAACAGCCATAGCTTCTGGTTGAATTGGAGCAATTATCTCTTCCCTTCCTGCCATCAGCATAGCCAAAATGCTGGCAATTTTATCGCGCATTTCACGCCTATCGATAATCATATCGATGGCTCCATGCTCCTGTAAAAACTCGCTACGCTGAAAACCTTCCGGTAATTTTTCGCGCACGGTTTGCTCTATCACCCTGGGGCCTGCAAAACCAATCAAGGCATTGGGCTCAGCAACATTTATATCACCCAGCATGGCCAAGCTGGCAGAAACGCCGCCCATGGTCGGGTCTGTCATAAATGAAATATATGGAATACCCGCCGCTGACAGTTTAGTTAAGGCAGCGCTGGTTTTGGCCATTTGAAACAAGGAAAACAGCGACTCCTGCATGCGCGCACCGCCACTGGCAGTAAACACAATAAACGGCACACCTAATTCAAGACTTTTGTTGATGCCGCGAACAAACTTTTCACCCACCACCGAGCCCATCGATCCGCCCATAAAACTAAAATCAAAGGCAGCAGCGACAATGTCTTTGCCTTTTAACTTCCCTTTCATGACGACTAGAGCATCATTTTCTTTGGTTTGTTTTTGCGCTTGAGTAATCCGGTCTTTGTATTTTTTACTATCCTTGAATTTTAACGGATCGACAGGCTTAATACCTTTGCCGATTTCCTCTACAACATCCTCATCCAGAAACATATTCAAACGCATTCTGGCCGAAATACGCATATGATGCTCGCATTTTGGACAGACACTAAAGTTCCTCTCCAATTCCGAATTATAAAGAATCGAACTGCATCTCGGACACTTAGCCCATAATCCTTGAGGCACTGCGCCTTTTTTATTGACCCCTTCCGTCCTTATTATTGATGGGCGTAATTTATCAAACCAACTCATTCATATGCTCCGTCGTATTTCATCATCGCGCTCTAAATCATGCCTTTTTAACTATCCATTGCCTGGCGCATGGATTTTAATAACTCAACTATTTCACTTTTCGCACGTTCCAGATCATCCAGATTTGCTTCGATTTTGCTGATAAGAGCACTACCGATGACCACACCGTCACCCAGATTCGCAACCGTCTTAGCCGTTTGTGCATCTTTGACACCAAAACCGATAGCCACAGGCAAACCCGTATTTGCCCTGATTTGCTGGAGCTTGGTTTCGACATCTGCTGTATTTAAATGGCCGGCGCCGGTTACGCCCTTCAACGAAACATAATAAAGATAACCGCTACCGACAGCATCCATTTTTTTAATGCGCTCATCGTCGCTATTGGGCGCCAATAGAAAAATCGGATCAATATCACGCGCCTTTAACAAGGCAGCGCATTCTTCTGCCTCTTCCGGCGGCAAATCAACGGTTAAAACGCCGTCAATCTCGGCACGTTGCGCGGCATTGGCAAAATCTTCATAACCCATGGCTTCAATGGGATTCACATAACCCATTAGCACCAACGGCGTATGTTGATTGGTTCTTCTAAATTCCGTCGCGATAGCCAATGTGCGCCTTAAGCTCATTTTATGCTCTAAAGCACGCTCGCTAGCTCGCTGAATAACCGGCCCGTCCGCCATAGGATCGGAAAACGGTACGCCCAGCTCAATCACATCAACACCGGCCTCGACCATGGCATGCATCATCGGCAAGGTAAAATCTGGTTTCGGATCACCGGCGGTAATAAAAGGGACTAACGCCTTGCGACCTGATTTGGATAATGCTTCAAATGTAGCGGCTAATCGACTCACAGTTCTATCCCCTCGCGTTGCGCCATCGTTTGCATGTCTTTATCGCCACGACCGGACAGACAGACAATAATAATTTCGTCTTTTCTCATGGTTGGGGCTAGTTTCATGGTGTAAGCCATCGCATGGCTCGATTCCAGCGCCGGAATAATACCTTCCATCCGGGTCAATGCATGGAAACCTTCCAGCGCCTCATTGTCAGTAATATTTACATATTCAGCCCTGCCAGTATCTTTCAACCAGGCATGTTCAGGGCCTACGCCCGGATAATCCAGACCAGCCGAAATCGAATGCGTCTCGATGATTTCACCATCATCATCTTCCATCAGGTAAGTCCGGTTGCCATGCAATACGCCAGGGCGACCTGCACACAAAGGCGCAGAATGACGGCCTGTTTCAATGCCGTCGCCAGCCGCTTCAACACCGATCATTTTCACTGAACTGTCATCAATAAAGGGATAAAACAAACCGATTGCATTCGACCCGCCGCCAACACAGGCAACCAGCGCATCAGGCAAGCGTCCGGCCTGGTCCAAGCATTGCTGCCTTGCTTCACGACCGATAATGGCCTGAAAATCCCTGACCATCGCAGGATAAGGATGGGGGCCGGCAACCGTACCAATAATATAAAAGGTATTATCGACATTGGTCACCCAGTCTCTGAGCGCTTCGTTCAAGGCGTCTTTTAAGGTTTTTGAGCCGGATTCAACGGCGACCACTTTCGCGCCCAGTAACTTCATCCGATACACATTTAAAGACTGCCGGGCAACGTCGACTGCGCCCATGTAAACCACGCACTCCAGTCCCAGCCTTGCTGCAACTGTCGCCGTCGCAACGCCATGCTGACCGGCTCCGGTTTCAGCAATAATGCGGGTCTTGCCCATGCGTTTAGCCAATAAAGCCTGACCAATCGTATTGTTTATTTTATGCGCGCCGGTATGATTGAGGTCTTCGCGTTTTAAATAAATCTGCGCACCGCCCAGCTCGCGACTCCATCGCTCAGCATGATATAAAGGCGAAGGCCGGCCTACGTAATACTTCAAATCGGCATCCAGTTCCGCTATGAATTCAGGGTCGTCTAAATACTGCTGATAAGCCGCATTCAATTCCTGAATCGGCAGCATCAATGTTTCTGCGACGAACATTCCGCCGTAGGGGCCAAAGTGTCCCCGCTCATCGGGCATATTATATTTTTCTGTCATATTATTATTCTGTCACCCTCATTAACTTCACTTATGAATGCCGCCATTTTTAGCGCATCCTTTAGACCTTTCTCCGCTTCCACACCACTACTGACATCCAGCGCATAAGGTCTTACCTCCTGTATCGCCTGTTTGGCATTATCCTCATCCAAACCGCCTGCCAGTATAATTGGCAACGTACAATGCTCAGGAATCCTGTCCCAGTCAAACCGGCTGCCCGTACCGCCTT
>JBAZTN010000226.1:0-4609 GCA_041661895.1 Methylobacter sp.
GAGACGATCCATGATGCTGCTGTTAAAATGGCTGAAAGGAAATGTAGCGCCATACTGGTTATTGAGGACAATGAGATCATTGGCATCTGGACAGAAAAGGATGCATTAAAGTTTGACTTCTTATCGTCTGATGCTCGTTCCGCTACTATTTCTGAAGGCATGAGCAGTCCTATTATTTGTGTAAACGAAAATATGAGCCTAGAGGAGGTTTCGCTTAAATTCAAAAGGGATGGCGTACACCACTATGTTGTAACTGATGATTACGGTAAACAGCAGGGCATCATTTCTCAGGCAGATGTTATTAAAAAACATAATTTCGAGTTTTTCCTGGCATTGAAAACTGCGGGTAGTGTAATCAGACCTGTTCCCCCGCTTATCCACTCAACGCAGAGTATGGCGCAAGCGAGCAAGCTCATGCATTCTTCTTATTCAGATGCATTGAGAGTCGAGTTTTACGATGGATCTCTAGGTATTTTGACTGAGCGGGACGTTGTCAAGGCGCTGGCCTCTTTAATGTTTAATCCAATTGTTGCTGATTATGCAAGCAAGGAACTGATTAGCATTAATGAGAATGAAAGCCTCTATCGAGCCAAGAATATTATGATAGAAAACGGTTTTCGACATCTTGGTGTGACTGACTATAATAATAAATTAATTGGTATTATTAATCTGGCTGACATATTGGCAGGATTTCGTAATACCTATATGGAAGAGCTTAAAGAATCGCTGGCGCATCGAGAAGCAACATTAAAAGTTGCGTTAAAAAGCCTCTGTTTGACGAAGAAAATCATTGAAAATTCGCGGGAAGGTATTATTACCACCGATAAAAATGCCATTATTCAAACATGTAATGCCGGGTTTACTAGAATTACTGGATACACGAAGGATGAAGTTATAGGTAAAACACCTTCCATTATCAGTTCGGGTCGACATGATAATAAGTTTTATCAGTCCATGTGGGAAAAAATTATTAAAGATGGTTATTGGCATGGCGAAATCTGGAACCGGCGCAAAAATGGCGAAATCTATCCTGAATTGTTAACCATTACCGAGATTCGGGATGATGGCACAGATGAGATAATTAATTATGTGGCTATTTTTAGTGATATTAGTCAGTTGAAACAGGATGAGGAAGAAATTAAGCGGCTGGCTTTTTATGATTCCCTAACGTGCTTACCTAATCGATATTTATTATATGATCGATTGGCTCAGGAATTGGCGAGTACCAGCAGAACTGGAAAAAATGGTGCACTTCTTTTCATTGATCTGGATCATTTTAAAAATTTCAATGATGCATTAGGGCATTCGGTAGGGGATGAAATTCTCCTTGAAGTTGCTTTTCGATTAAAGTTTGGTGTCAGGGAATGTGATACGGTCGCTCGTGTCGGCGGTGATGAATTTGTTATTATTTTGACTGAACTTGGCGAGCAAATAGAATTGGCTTGTAGTGAAGCTCGGCATATCGCGGAAAAATTACAACAAACTATTTGCCAAGCGTATTCAATTACTAATCAAGAATTTTATATTTCTTCCAGTATAGGAATTGCCCTATTTTCTGATAACGCTGACAGCCCTGAAGACATACTAATGCAGGCTGATACGGCAATGTCTCGTGCAAAAACCAGCGGACGTAACAGAGTTGAGTTTTTTCAGCATGGCATGCAGAAAGTCGCTATGGAAAGGATGCTGATCGAAAAAGAGCTGCGCCAGGCTCTACATGAAAAAAAGCTGATTCTGTACTATCAACCGCAAGTTGATTGTCAAGGCAATCTTATGGGTGCCGAGGCTCTTATACGCTGGAACCATCCCGAAAAAGGGCTTGTTTCACCGGATATATTTATTCCTGTTGCGGAAGAATGTGGATTAATTCAGGCTGTTGGTTTATGGGTGCTTGAGCAGGCATTTATTCAACTTAGACAATGGGATAAGCAACAGGCGCATTTGTCTCATTTGGCTATTAATGTCAGTCCTCGACAGTTCTACCATGGTGATTTTATGGACATACTCCAGAGGTTGGTTAAGCAATATCAGATCAGTCCAACAAGAATTATGCTGGAGTTTACTGAAGGCTTGTTGATGAATGATGTTGATGTTGCCATTAATAAGATCAAAAAATTGAAAAAATTAGGCTATACCTTCTCGATAGATGATTTTGGCACGGGCTACTCATCACTGAGTTATCTAAAACATTTGCCGGTAGACCAGTTGAAGATTGATAAATCCTTTGTGGAGGATATAACCAATGACAAAGAGGATGCCGTGTTTGTGGGTACTATCATTGCCATCGCTCAACACATGGGTCTGAGTGTTGTTGCTGAAGGTGTTGAGTCAGAAATGGAACTGGAATTTTTAAAACAAAGCGGCTGTCATTGTTATCAGGGATATTATTTCAGCAAGCCATTGCCTGCAGATCAGTTTCTTGAACGATGGTTAAAAAAAGTAACACATTAATTCTACGGGTAGTAAATTTGACAGATGTTAATTTTAATATCAGGATACTTCGCTTTTAAAATGGATGACAAATAAATGAATTGTAATGCTTATTGTTTCGCTGCTGTTGCTAAGTTTCTGAGGAAAAATCTTGGTGGATTGGTTGTGTCGATGTTCCTGTTGACTTCAGGTTGCGCGACTGTCGGTCACGAGTTTCCTACTGGTCCGGTATCGTCTATTCGGATAGGCGAAACTACTCAAAATGATATATATACTACTTTTGGAACTCCGTGGAGAACCGGAATAGAAAATGGTATGAAGACATGGACTTACGGTAATTATTACTACAGCCTGTTTAGTGATGGCAGTACCGAAGATCTGGTCATTAAATTTGATAAAAGTGGTGTTGTTGCTTCTTTTGTATTTAATACAACCAAGCGTTCGAAATAGCTGTCAAAGCAGGGCAGACCTAACACCTGTCCCTGCTAGTTCAACCCTGTTATTTTCCTGTGTGGCCGGTTATATCCAGAGCCAAAGCTTCGGCGATTTTGATGCCATCCACAGCCGCAGAAAGAATCCCCCCCGCATAGCCAGCACCTTCTCCCGCCGGATACAGTCCCTTGGTTTTTAAACTTTGGTAATGTTCGTTGCGTTTGATACGAATGGGCGATGATGTGCGTGTTTCAACGCCCGTCAGTACAGCATCTGCCATAGCAAAGCCTTTTATTTTTTTGTCAAAGGCCGGGATGGCTTCGCGTATTGCAGTTATTGCATACTCCGGTAAGGCCGAGCTTAAGTCGCACAAATGAACGCCTGGGGTATAGGATGGCTGTACGCTGCCAAGTGCCGTAGACGGGCGTTTGGCGAGAAAATCGCCGACTAATTGCCCCGGGGCTTCATAAGTTTCGCCGCCCAATTTAAATGCACCCGCTTCCAATCGACGTTGTAAATCGATGCCGGCCAATGGATGTCCTGGGTAATCCTCAGGCGTAATGCCAACGACGATACCGCTGTTGGCATTGCGTTCGTTACGTGAGTATTGGCTCATGCCATTGGTGACGACATGCCCCGCTTCAGAGGTGGCGGCCACCACAGTACCGCCGGGACACATGCAAAAACTGTAGACGGAACGGCCATTGCTGCAGTGATGCACCAGCTTGTAATCGGCGGCACCCAGCAATGGATGGCCTGCGTTGTTGCCGAAACGGCAAGTGTCGATGAGTGACTGCGGATGCTCTATGCGAAATCCAATGGAAAAAGGTTTGGCTTCAATGTAAACGCCCCGATCATAGAGCATTTTGAAAGTGTCACGCGCACTATGGCCGACGGCCAATACAACATGATCGCAGCGGATAGTTTCGCCACTGGCGAGTATTACGCCACGCACCTGACCGTTGTCGATGATTATGTCATCAACCCGGCTTTGAAAGCGGATTTCGCCACCTAATGATTCGATAGTCGCACGTATCTGTTCCACCATGGTAACCAGCTTGAACGTGCCGATATGGGGCTTGCTGACATGAAGGATTTCAGCAGGTGCGCCGGCTTTTACGAATTCAGTGAGCACCTTGCGACCGTAGTGATTCGGATCCTTGATCTGGGTATGAAGCTTGCCGTCAGAAAAAGTACCTGCGCCGCCCTCGCCAAACTGCACATTGGACTCAGGATTGAACACTCCTTTGCGCCACAGTCCGAAAGTATCTTTGGTGCGATCGCGCACCTCTTTCCCCCGTTCCAGAATAATGGGCCGAAAACCCATCTGCGCCAGAATCAAACCGGCAAACAGTCCGCAAGGACCCGTACCTATGATGACAGGACGGATTTCCAGATCCTTTGGCGCCTGGGTTACAAAGCGGTATGTGGTGTCCGGCGTTAAACAGATATGCGGGTCGTCTTGCAGGCGATTAAGAACCGTCTGTTCATTTTTGACTTCAACATCAACGGTGTAAACAAGTAAGATCGCATTCCGGTTGCGGGCATCATGACCTTGCCGGAATATGGTATAAGTGATGAGCTCTTCTGCGCTGATACCAAGTCGATCAAGTATCGCAGTTCTGAGCATGTTTTCCGGGTGATCGAGCGGGAGTTTAAGTTCGGTAATTCTTAACATGTCGTGTATTCCGATAGGTTTTTGTTATAAAACCTTATGTTTTTTACAGGTGTCGGTGTGATGGTGTGC
>JBAZTN010000227.1:0-4604 GCA_041661895.1 Methylobacter sp.
TTTTATGCAGAAGATCCCACGGCATCGCATCGCAGCACCGACTGGGCGCGTAAAGATGTCGTGGTTTTGTCTACTGAAGGCGGGACTGCGCGCCTGGTGTGTGACGAAAGCATCCTCAGCGAGCGCGCATTAACGGTGGATGCCAAAGGCGACATTCTTGCCAAGTATTTGCGGAAGGCAGCCAAAAGCAATCGCTATGACTGCAAGGTCGAGAATGAAGTTGAAGCCTCGCAAACAGAAATCCCCAAAGGTCTGTTTACCGAACTGCCCGTACATTGCTATCTGCTGATGTTTCATCTGGAACTGCACCATCATTTATGGGTGCATGTTAATGACATCACGCCCTATCGCTATCAACCGGAATTAAAACAAAAACTGATTCTGCGCGAAGAACAGATCGATTTGATTGACATTCTGACCGCCGAAATGGATGTCCTGATGGATGATATTGTTGAAGGCAAGTCGGGAGGAACAACCGTGTTGTGCGCGGGACCTGCCGGAGTAGGCAAGACCTTAACTGCCGAAGTCTATTCCGAAATTATCAAGCGTCCGTTGTACCGCGTGCATTCGGGACAACTCGGGCTCAATGTGGGCGAAATGGAAAAAGCCTTAAAAGACGTATTAACCCGCGCCCAGCGCTGGGGCGCCGTGATGCTGATTGACGAGGCGGATGTCTACATCAAGCGACGCGATAATAACATCGCCATGAATGCCGTCGTCGGGGTATTTCTCAGGGTGCTTGAATATTTTAACGGCTTGCTGTTTCTGACGACCAATCGGGTGGATGACATCGATGAAGCCATTGTTTCCCGTTGCATCGCGCTGATCAAGTATTACCCGCCGGACAGCGATGCGCGCCGCCGGATTTGGCAGGTCATGATCGATCAGTTCGATCTGGATGTTGATGCTGACTTAATCAATCAATTAGCGGAAAGCTTCCCGGAAGCTACAGGCCGTGACATCAAAGGACTTTCCAAACTGGTCGCAAAGTTTTGTCAACACAAAAAAGTAACGCCGACTCTGGACGTATTCAAGCGTTGCTCAATATTCCGGGGAATGGATCTGGAAAAATCTCCAAAAAATGTGCACTGAGTCAGGACATGCAAAACATAACAATGCTAACTTTTGGTGCAAGTGTCAGTCTCCCAAACATTAAACAAGAATAGATGCCTGAAACAGAAGAAGATTAATTGTTGGCATCATTAATGCTTAATATTTTATGTACTTACCTTTTCAATGGTGCTCGCTCTTGGGCCTGTGCCTTCGGCGTCCTACTTTCTCGACTAGGGCGCTTTTTTTTTGCCCGGCAATCTCTTGTCAACCCAAGGAAACAAGGGCTAATCAAGATTGTGGCAAATGATTTGCTTGTAAATCCAGTAAGCCGCTTTAACGCCATTGGAGCGCTGCTAAATGGCCGATATAACCACACACGAAGCAACAAAATCTATTTTATTGTTAGTTTTACTACAACCTTCACATCTTTTTGAGGAATGACCTTCCAGTCATTAATACTGCCATGAAATATAAAAAAATCTCCGTTGCCGATACTAAAAACCTTATTAAAGAATCAAAACCTATGATTCTGGACTGTAGGGAGGTGAAAGATTATAGAGCCGGGCATTTGGAAGATGCTCTGCATGTTCATGAAGGCTTAAAAGAGTCATTGGTTAAACGCGGCGACAAGCAGCGCAGCCTGTTGATTTACTGTTATTACGGTCATGCCAGCGAGCATCTTGCCGAATTTTTCAGCGATTTCGGCTTTAAGGATGTTTACAGTCTGGAAGGCGGTTATTCAGGTTGGAAAGATCAGCATCAGGAAGCATGATGAAACCTGAAATATGGGATTGGTTACAAAATAACTATTTCTCAGTAACCCGACCGACATTAAAGAACCATGACGGCATTTATCCTTTGATTTTGGCAAGCCAGCAAGGGCGTAGCGACGTGGTCCGCTTTTTGCTCGAACAGAATGCAGAGCTTGATGTTATTGATCAATACGGTAATAACGCATTGTGGGCAGCCTGTTATGCCGACAGCAGCGACTGTATTGATGTGCTGATTCAGGCAGGAATCGACATTAATCATCAAAATTCCGCCTCCGGTGCGACTGCCTTGATTTTTGCGGCATCCAGCAGTAGAGAAATGATTGTCGAACAGCTCTTGGCGGCTGGCGCTGCCCCAGACCTTAAAACTCACGACGATTTCACTGCGCTGGACTTAGCCTCCACCAGAAAAATACTCAAACTATTATCCAAACTTGTTAAATCAGGAGATTGAAATGGAAGCATTACCCCGTGAACTGGCCTTACGCATTGCCTTAGCATCACGCATCCTGCCCGGTATTGACATACCCAGGCTGCTGGGAATATTACACGAGCGAGTCGGCTCCCCCCTGGACGATGAAAAATTAAAATCCATTACCGTCACCAATCTTAAAACCGGTTTAGGCAGCCTGGATGGCGAAGAAGACGGCGAGGACATCGGCATCGGCCTTGCCAATATCAAACTGGCGGTACGTTACCTTTGGGGCGACGAGGCCGAAGATGAAGACCTGCCGGAAATATTGCCCTATAAAGAAGGCGATATGCCCGATTCCATCCGCGTCGCCATCGGTTCAAACAGCGGCGCGTTGATTAACGGGCATTTCGGTTCCTGCATCCGTTTTCTGGTTTATCAGTTATCGCGGGATGATTACCGGCTGGTTGATATTCGTTCAACCATTGAAGCCGATAGCGCCGAGGACAGGAACCTGTTTCGCGCCAATTTGATTAAAGACTGTCATGTCATGTTCGTGCAATCCATCGGAGGCCCGGCTGCGGCTAAAGTGATACGCGCCGATATTTACCCGATCAAGGTTCCGGAGGTCACCGAAGCGGTAGACCAGTTAAAGGAATTCCAGAAAGTGTTTGACGCCCCTCCCCCATGGTTTGCCAAAGCTCTGGGGCGTTCAGCGGAGGAACGGGTCAGGTTTACTCATGATGCGGTTTGTTAAGGCAAACTGAGACAATAAAGCAGATAGTGGAGAGGGCAAAACCTGCCCACTCTACTCTCCAGCTACCCCTATCCCTCCAAATCCATCGTGGAGGGCCGATATGTAATTTGCTTAGGCCCAGAAAATGATAGATTGGACTGTAGACCGGGAGGCACAACTTGCCTATTCCTACGAACGTTTCGCGCAAGCCAAGGTCTTTGTGTTTCGTAAATGGTGCGAACAGGCCGCCGAACGGCATGCGCTCCAGCCAACCGATCTTTCCGGATCCTGCAAGTATGGAAGCCTGTTCATGAATCAGGTCTTCGGGGGAACGATCTGCGGCCACTATGAACATCAATACAATATCATCGGGGGGCGAATCGTCGATCTCAGTCACGATGCCATCGATGTCGGCAGAATCACAAATCCCTACCTTCATGAACCCGACTTTTTCAATATCCCGGAAAAGCAGGCCTCGCTGACTGGCTGCCTGCCGCGCGTCGAACGCTGGGTCGTTCAATTCATGGCGGAGATTGCATGCTCCAAAATCGATGCATTATAGAAACGACGTGGCATTTTAATTGCATATTAAAAATACGAGTTACCCGCATCCATCTGATGTGTGTACTCGATATTTTCCAAATAATAGCGAGGTATTGTTATGTTCGAAGTTACTCTGTTGTTTCTGGTAATACTTTTATTTGCAGCATGCGCTTTTTTACCATTGGGTTGTAGCACGACGTTTTCCTCCCAATCATTTCAACGATCCGGCGCCCTCGGTGATTCCGGCTCGCACTCAGAATTGAGAGTCACAGTGGATTCGACACCCAAGCCGCATTTTCTCACGCATCTGCGAGATGAGATCGAATCTACGCTGTGGCCACGCCCTACCGACTCCGTCCTTCAGCGCCATTACGATGCTTTGGTCAACGCCGAACTGGAGAACCTTCTGGCAGCAATGCCGGATTCATAACAATGACTACGAAGTACCAGAAAAAGTCACTAATGGTTTCGATACTTGCCTTTGAATTTATGCAAGTTTTCCGGCAATCGACCGCTCTTTTTGTTGAATTTGTTACCTAACCAACATTAGTTGATTTTTTCTGATTCCCTTTTGTAATTATTGTTCCCACCATTACAAATGGTTTCATGGCCGACGCTAATTCGGCCTAGTCTTGTAAGTCGGGCAACGATAAAGCTGTTGCCCGACGAACTGCACCGTTTTTTTAGGTTTAACGCGGTGCTTGTTGAATATCTCTTTTTCCTTGTTCATAGGCCCGCTTTTCGGCTTGTTTGTGTTTGTCATACAAATACCCACCCACGATGCCGACGCCTGCACCAATTGCAGCCCCCATACCGGCATTGCCTGCAATCGCGCCGATTAACGCTCCCCCCGCCGTGCCACCCAAACCTCCGGTTACAGTGCGTTGCTGAGTATCCGTCATGCCGGCGCATCCTGCCAAACCGGTAATCGCCAATAAGGTTACGAGTAAAATAGAAAATCTTTTTCGGGGAGTCGCTATTTTTGCGAAAGCTTTTTTGGGCATCCCTGCCCAACAAGCAGCAAAAAACACACGACCGCTAATGCCTGCGGCTGCCCCAGCCGTCCTGCGTCTCTCGTTCGCCACCCAAC
>JBAZTN010000228.1:0-4585 GCA_041661895.1 Methylobacter sp.
AAAACAGCAGCTGGAGCCGTGTTTTAAGCTCATGGAAGGCAAGCTGGAATGGTATTGTCTGGATTACTGGAGCGATGTTTTGCAGCTGGATATTGCCGGACTGAAAGCGGAAATTTCCGGGTTAATCTCGGTATTACCGCATGTCACGGAGTTTCTGGAAAAAATTCATCACTCGCCCAAGAAGGTGTATTTAGTCACTAATGCGCATCGAGGCAGCCTCGGTCTTAAGATGGAAAAAACCTGCTTGCAGCAGTTTTTCGATGGAATTATCAGCTCCCATGATTTTGGCACGCCCAAAGAACACGCCAGTTTTTGGCAGTTGTTGCAAAAGCAGCATTACTTTGAAAAGCAAACAACGCTGCTGATCGATGATAGCCTGGCGGTGCTGAATTCCGCCAGGCAGTTCGGTATCGCTCATTTAATTTCGGTGAGCAGGCCTGATACCAAGCTGCCTAAAAAGGAAATAACCGGTTTTTCCGCTATTGAGGACTTTCGGGAGCTGATGACTGGACTTTAGGTTTCCAGCTTTTGTCCTGATGGGGACGTTTTCCCTGATATTCGGTTTTTATTCTTTCGGGTCTTTTTTCCGGCTTTATGACTTCAGCCAAAAGATCGGCTGTTATGGGTTGAATCGGAATTTTCTGGCCAATGTATTCTTCGATGTCCGGCATTGAATAAGCATATTCTTCACAGATAAAACTGATGGCGACACCGCTGGCGCCAAAGCGAGCAGTGCGGCCAATTCTGTGTACATAATCTTCCACATCCTGCGGCAAATCGTAATTAAAAACGTGTGAAACATCTGCAATATGAAGGCCTCTGGCCGCGACATCGGTCGCAATCAATAAGGTAATTCTGTTTTCCTGAAAATCATTCAACAGACGTTGACGTTTATCTTGCGGTACATCACCGCTGAGTGCCGCGGTTTTATAGCCATTGGCGTTTAGGATGTCATCAAGTCGTTCCGCACATCGTTTGGTATTAACAAAAATTATGCTGCGCTGTGGCTGGTACTGATTCAAGATGCCGATTAACAAGGGAATTTTTTGCTCATTAGACGGGCAAAACGCGCTTTGCTGTATGGCTTTGGAGGTGACT
Source organism: Methylobacter sp. (assembly GCA_041661895.1). Taxonomy (GTDB): domain Bacteria; phylum Pseudomonadota; class Gammaproteobacteria; order Methylococcales; family Methylomonadaceae; genus Methylobacter_A. Next base: position 1,099 of record JBAZTN010000228.1, read on the forward strand.
TTTTCGGTCTCGATACGGATCAGCACCGGATTATTCATGTGCTCATAAGCCAGTTCTGTCACCTTATAGGACAAAGTCGCCGAGAACAGCATGTTCAAACGCTTGTCAGGTGCCGGCATACGGCGCAATAAATAGCGTATGTCTTTAATAAAGCCCAAATCAAACATGCGGTCGGCTTCATCCATAACCGTGACTTTTACGTTGTCCAGGGTGAAGGCATTCTGCCGGTAAAAGTCAATAATTCGACCGGGCGTGCCGATGATAATATCGACATTGGACTTTATGGTATCCAGCTGTTTTTGGTAGTCTGTGCCGCCGTAAATCAGCGCAAGTTTAAAGTTAAGATGCTTGCTCAGTTGTAAGGCATCCTTATGGATCTGAATGGCCAGTTCCCGTGTCGGCGCAAGAATAATCGCTCTGGGATTTTTAATTTTTTTGCTTTTGGCCACGGCTTTTGGCGCTGACTTTTCTACTTCAATAGCATCATCGGTTTTATCTTCTGCATCGTCGTCTTCGGCATCATTAATTAAATACTGAAAAGTGGCCAGCAAAAAAGTGGCGGTTTTTCCTGTCCCTGTTTGTGCTTGCCCTGCAATATCCTTGCCCCGCAATGCTAAGGGCAAGGCTTTCTTCTGGATCGGCGTACAGTGATCAAAACCGGCATCTTTCAAGCTGCGTAAGATAGAATCAGACAATTCAAGATTGCTGAAGCGAGTTTCTGTTAAATGTGTATTTTTCATAGGCTAATAGCATAACGTAAAAATCAAATTGGCTGAAATTGATTGACTAGCAAGGCCATCCCTCCTATAGTTTTAACTTTTAGAATTTTGGAGAAATAGTGTGAGCGATTCAGTCCTTCATGTAAGTGATAGTGAATTTAACGAAACTGTTATTAAAGCTAACGGTCCCGTATTGGTTGATTATTGGGCTGAATGGTGCGGACCTTGCAAAATGATTGCACCGATTCTGGATGAAATTGCTAAAGACTATGCGGGCAAATTGACTGTTGTTAAATTGAACATAGACGAAAATCCAGAAACGCCACAACACTATGGTGTACGCGGCATTCCGACGCTAATGCTGTTTAAGGATGGCGAAGTGGAAGCAACTAAAGTTGGCGCTTTGTCAAAATCCCAGCTTGCAGCTTTTCTCGATAGCAATATATAAAACATGACCTCCATGGATGGAGCGAATGCAGAATGATTACCGGGAGCAATCACTGCCCCATACTCAGCCTGTCACAAAATATTGGACGTGGCTGAGTACTTGAGTTACACTTACACGGTGCGATAATCATGCGCACTCAATCTATTATATCGTCCGATAAACCACATCCCTGAATTTATCCTATCTTGGTCGTTACGGTTTAATACCGTATATACTTTTCCTTGAGTTGTCCTTTTATGAATCTAACTGAGTTAAAACTAAAACAAATAAGTGAAGTTATTGAAATCGCCGAGTCCCTTGGACTTGAAAATGTTGCCAGATCCCGTAAGCAGGATTTGATTTTTGCCATTCTGAAAAAACAGGCAAAAGCAGGCGACGATATATCTGGCGATGGTGTTCTGGAAATTTTACAGGACGGTTTTGGTTTTTTACGAACGCCGGGTTGCTCCTATTTAGCAGGCCCTGACGATATCTATGTTTCACCCAGTCAAATCAGACGATTTTCTTTAAAGACCGGCGATACGATTAGCGGAAAGATCAGACCGCCTAAAGATAACGAACGTTATTTCGCAATGCTCAAGGTTGATCAGATCAATTTTGAACCCCCCGAAAACACCAAAAATAAAATCACCTTCTCAAACCTGACTCCACTATTTGCCAAACAAAGATTTGTTCTTGAACAGGGCAATGGCACCAGTGAAGATTTAACCGGACGAATAATAGATTTAATAGCCCCTATCGGAAAAGGCCAGCGCGGTTTGATTGTATCGCCGCCTAAAGCCGGTAAAACCATGATCCTGCAAAGCCTGGCTCAGGCAATTGCGGAACAGAATCCCGAGTGTTATCTCATTGTCTTACTGATAGACGAACGTCCTGAAGAAGTAACAGAAATGGAGCGGTGTGTTCGCGGCGAAGTCATATCAAGTACATTTGACGAACCGGCAACCCGGCACGTACAGGTTGCCGAAATGGTGATCGAAAAGGCTCGCCGTCTGGTCGAACATAAACACGATGTAGTTATTTTGTTAGACTCGATTACCCGTCTGGCTAGAGCCTATAACACCGTCGTTCCTTCTTCAGGAAAGATATTAACCGGTGGCGTTGACGCTAACGCACTGGAAAAACCCAAGCGTTTTTTCGGTGCGGCACGGAATATAGAAGAAGGCGGCAGCTTGACCATTATAGCCACTGCGCTGGTTGATACCGGATCAAGAATGGATGAGGTGATCTACGAGGAATTTAAAGGTACCGGCAACATGGAATTGCATCTGGATCGCAAAATTGCCGAGAAAAGAATTTATCCTGCGATTAACATCAATCGTTCCGGCACACGTCGGGAAGAATATCTCGTCGATCCCGACACCTTGCAAAAAACCTGGATCTTACGCAAGATTCTTCAGCCCATGGATGAAACAGCGGCTTCAGAATTTTTGATAGGCAAGCTTAAAGACTTTAAAACCAACGCGGAATTTTTTGATTCGATGAAGCGGTAGCGTCACAACAAAGCTAAACATGTGGTGCAATACGGCTAACGCCTATTGCACCCTATGGATTACGCCTTACCGTGTTGGAAAATAACGAACTTTCAAAACCGCCACGAAAAGGCGCGTCCCTTTGACCGACTTGTTAGGCTTTATGGCACCTCAGTATCTACCGATTGGTTATGTCCCGAAATAATAGATCTAGGGATCTGTCCGCGATTACCAGATGAAAACCACTGCGAAATCGCAGACCTATTCATGCTCGCGTATGTCTTCATACATACGTATGAGACACATACAGATACAGCTAGGGCGACCAATAATACTGTCAAGTAGTAGCATGTAGGCACGGTACCAAAAAGTAGTAATGTACTGGCCGCCGCCACAAGAGAAAGAATCAAGTTCCCGAAGAACTCATACATGCAATGGGTCAGACTGTATGTAGAACTTCGCTGCACATTTGGCTGGCATCATCGCATTTAATAAGCTCTACAGGCATTGGGTCCCACTTCGGGAAAACCTTGGTCGGCAAAGCATGCCGTATACCATCCAAGAAGATGCCAGCTATTAGCGGAAATACAAGAAAATATACAGTTACGACTACTGTTCTATCGTCACCTAAGACGCTAAGCAGAGTCTCATTTTGGATGCCTAGATGTTTAGTCCCAGAATTAACTGGTAATATTTATTCTAACCTTAAGGAGCAGAAGCCATGGGACAAGTATTACATGGAACAGCCACGACCACGCACGCCACGCGAGCAAAAATACAAGCGTCTGAAGAGAGCGTCAGCCAGCTAGCCGAACGTTACCATATCAACCCCAAGACGGCGCGGAAAT
>JBAZTN010000229.1:0-4520 GCA_041661895.1 Methylobacter sp.
GCGAGCGTGAACCACCCGATCCCATCCCGAACTCGGAAGTGAAACCGCTTAGCGCCGATGATAGTGTGGCAGTTTGCCATGCGAAAGTAGGGAATTGCCAAGCTCTTAATATCAAAACCCAAGTCTAGCCACTTGGGTTTTTTTTTGCCCGGGTTTATGGATTAGTATTATGTGCTTTGATTTATCCGTCTTAGTTTCTGAGGAATTCTAAAACAGAAAAATTAGTGCAGATGAACGGCCAGCCAGATGGTGTGATGGTCAGGCGTTGTCCATTCAACTCGGTGCCGCATGTGTGCTGGGATCAGCAAATAATCGCCAGGAGTTAGGGTGATTGATTGCATTTTTTTTTCGTAAAGAATAGTTGCCTGACCCTGAAGAAGGATCACCCATTCATCCCAATCTTGATCATACCATTGGTCTGTTGGTGTCATGTGGCCTTTGGAGACGATGCGTTCTATATGAACATTTTCTCGTTTTACTATACATTCAAATAGTTCTTTCGGTAATTCCGCCGGAATGCCCGTAAATATATTTGCGTTAATTGAATTCATGGCGGTCTTGATCCGATTGGAGTTAGATTGATAGTTGATAAGTATTTTTAATTGACCAGTTGTAACTTCCTCATTTATGCAGAACATATTATTAGACAATTGATGGTATTGTATAATGATTATAATTTAAGTGAATAAATATACCGATAATGAAAAGATCACGATAATCCGCAATGTATAGATGAAATCAATAGACAGCGATTTATTTCGAACAGTTACGGTTATCGGTGGCGGTCCTGCTGGTTTGATGGCAGCAGAAGTTCTAAGTCATGCTGGCTTGAAGGTAGATCTTTACGATGCTATGCCTTCTGTGGGGCGAAAATTCTTGATGGCGGGAAAGGGAGGAATGAATATTACGCACTCCGAGCCATACGATAAATTTTTGTTGCGTTACGGTTCACGACGAAACTACATTAAACCGATGCTTGATGCCTTCGGATCTGAAGCCTTGCGGTCATGGTTGCAAGATCTTGGTATCAATACATTTATAGGTTCGTCAGGGCGAGTGTTTCCTGCGGACATGAAGGCCGCGCCCTTGTTACGTGCATGGCTGCACCGGTTGCGTGAGGCTGGTGTCAATTTTAATATGCGACATCAGTGGATAGGTTGGTCTGGCGACGAAAACGGGAAGTTGCGTTTTGTAACGCCGGAAGGTGAAACGGAAGCGCGCGCTGATGCTGTGGTTCTGGCGATGGGTGGAGGGAGTTGGGCCCGACTTGGGTCTACGGGAGCTTGGGTTGAACTGTTGGTTCAACGAGGGATTTTAATTGAGCCATTGCAACCCTCAAACTGCGGATTTGAGATAGGCTGGAGCGAGTATTTTCGTAGTCGTTTTGCCGGGCAACCATTGAAATCAGTGTCAGTGACTTTTACTGATTCGGATGGAGTAAAGATTCAACAGCAGGGTGAACTTGTGGTGACTGCAGAGGGAGTCGAGGGCGGATTGATTTATACACTGTCTGCGCTTTTGCGTGAACAAATTACCGCAACAGGAGTTGCGGTAATCCATCTTGATCTGGCTCCCGACAGGGATATGCGGTTTCTGTTCGACAGAATTTCGCCGTTTCGGGGTAAGGACTCAATGGCAAATTTTCTTCGAAAGCGTGTTGGTATTGATGGCGTAAAGGCCGGTTTACTGAGGGAGGTTTTGCCGAAATCAGATTTTGATAACCCGATTCGTCTTTGCGAGGCTATCAAGTCTTTGCCGATTAGACTTGTTGCTGCAAGACCGATTGATGAAGCGATCAGCAGTGCAGGCGGTGTTGCTTTTGAAGCGCTCGACGAACGATTAATGATACGCTCCATGCCGGGTGTATTCTGTGCCGGTGAAATGTTGGATTGGGAAGCGCCAACGGGTGGATATTTGTTAACGGCCTGTTTTGCCAGCGGACGTGCCGCAGGCTTGGGCGTATTGGCTTGGTTGAACAACGAGCAGTAATATTGGCACATCTCAGGGAAATTGAATTAACCACATGATCTATTTAAAGACATATAGTAAAAATCAGTCAAATATGAACGCAAAAAACGCCGGATCAAAGCCTATATCGATGAAAAAGGCCGCTAATGTTTTCAACTTTTGCCAGAGCAGTGTATAAGGGCGGTTATGAAAACTCCAAAAAGTATTGAATCCCTGGTGCGAGACGGCCTCGTCGACGAAGTTATTCGTCCGCTAAAAAGCGGGAAGGAGGCAGCCGTCTATGTTGTTCTTTCGGAAGGCGAGATCCGCTGTGCTAAAGTCTATAAAGATGTTAACAAGCGCGGCTTTCATAAACAGGCTCAGTATCAGGAAGGACGAAAGGTGCGAAATAGTCGTCAGGCTCGCGCTATGGAGAAAAACACCCGGTTTGGTCGGCAGCAGCAGGAAGAAGTATGGCAGAATGCCGAGGTAGATGCTTTATACCGTCTTGCCGCCGCTGGAGTGCGTGTTCCGAAGCCCTATAACTTTGTCGAGGGCGTGTTGTTGATGGAGTTGGTGACCGATGAAAATGGCAGTGCTGCGCCCAGGCTTAACGATCTTGAATTGAGCCGAGAACAGGCTCTGGAATATCATGGGTTGCTGATTAAGGAAGTGGTCAGAATGCTTTGCGCCGGGCTTGTTCATGGCGATCTTTCTGAATACAATATACTGGTTGACGCGAACGGACCAGTTATCATCGACTTGCCACAAGCTGTTGATGCTGCGGCTAATAATAATGCCGCCAGGATGCTGGAACGTGATGTCGATAATTTAGCGGACTATTTTGGCCGCTTTGCACCTGAACTGCTCGCTACCGAGTACGGCAAAGAAATTTGGAAGCTTTACGAGAGCGGTGATCTGAATCCAGAAGTTGTCTTGACCGGGCGATTTCAGGGCAGCAATAAAAAGGCAGACGTTGGCAGTATCATGCGTGAAATCAAAGATGCCCGCGAAGATGCGATACGCCGTCGTTATGAACATGAAGATTAACGGCTCCAGGGGATCCCATGAGTTCTAAACAAACGGGAAATCCTCTGCATGGCGTTACCCTGGAAATGATGGTCACAGAGCTGGTAGCTGATTATGGCTGGGCCGAAATGGGCAGGTTGATCGACATCAGATGTTTTAATAACGATCCAAGTATCAAGTCGAGCTTGAAATTTTTAAGGAAGACGCCGCCGTGGGCCAGAAAACAAGTTGAAGAGCTATATCTCTTAAAAAAAGAAGGCTAAATTTGGTGAATATTATGTTTATAGGTCAGGGTATTTTGAGCACTTGGACTATTCGACACGCCTTCCAATAGCAAAAACAGCAGATGCTAGGCCATAATATCTATTGCCTGTGTATGCAAGACGTTAAGTTCCCATTGCTTAAAGCTTACACGAATATTCGATTTCCTGAGCTTTGCTGAAAATTTACCCGCTAAAAACGTGAACATAGGGATCATCAAACCATCCCTCAGTATCTTCAAGAATGACAAGCATCTGTCTTGGTTTCTTATATCGTTTTATTCCAAAAAGTGGCTTAAACTTTGTCTGTTTGCCACTCTCTAATATTTTCCAATGCCGCAATTATTAAATCGTTCTTGATAGGAGCATATTTATATAGCGTTCTTTTACTAATTTCTTTAACAATGCTGCGTTGACTGAAATCGATTTTTCAGTTGTCAATATTAGTAATGTTATAAAGGCTTGATGTATTATTTAAGCGGTTACTACTTTCCATAGCGTAAACGCACGGAACAAAAGGATTGGGCATGCTAATTAAAACTAAATCAAACATCTTAAACAGCGAAGTCACTGACCGGGCGGTTTTTGAATCCCGAAGAGAGTTTATTAAAGCGGCAACGTTACTTTCCGCAGGGGTTATGTTGCCGATTTCAGGACATGCAGAAACGGGAAAAAATATCGGGCCTTATTCTGCAAAGTTACAGGTCACTGATCGTGAGGATGTTGCTAGTTATACCAATTACTATGAGTTCTCTTCGAATAAAAAAGATTCAACTATTTTAGCGAGGGCATTAAAAACCAAGCCGTGGAGTGTGGAAGTTACAGGCGAGGTGGAAAAGCCAGGTGTTTACAATCTGGAAGACATACTAAAAGACAATCCTGTGCAGGAACGTATTTATCGATTCCGGTGTGTGGAAGCCTGGTCCATGGTTGTGCCGTGGATGGGCTTTCCATTGGGCGAAATGTTACAGAGATTCAAGCCTACCTCAAAAGCAAAATTTGTCGAATTTACCACGCTTTATAACCCGGAAATCATGATTGGCCAGCGTTCCAATGGTTTAGACTGGCCTTATGTGGAAGGGTTGCGAATGGATGAAGCCATGCATCCATTAGCGATTATGGCTACAGGAATGTATGGCGATGTGCTGCCCAACCAGAATGGCGCTCCGTTGCGCTTGATTGTGCCGTGGAAATACGGATTCAAGAGCATCAAGGCGATTGTCAAAATACGTTTTATGGAAAATATGCCGGAAACCGCGTGGCATAAAAGTGTTCCTGAGGAGG
>JBAZTN010000230.1:0-4471 GCA_041661895.1 Methylobacter sp.
CTCCGCACAAAACGCTGCGTAAAAACACATGCACTATCGCTTCTGGGGACTACTCGACTCCTGTCTCGCAGCGAAGGGCTTTCAGCCTGTGTTTTGTTCATCTACTATTTTCGCCAGCGCTTGAAGTTCAGCAGAAATTATCACCGGGTATTCCGGGGTATTGCTCAATTGGCGCAATGTCATTGGCAAACAATTTAATTGGCGTCGGGCATATTCTCTGGCCTCAATCAGCGTAGGCTGTCCTGCTACAGTCTTTCCGCCCTGCATAACCAGTTGCAGTAGCGGTTGACCTGCACAAGGCGCATTTTCAACCGTTACGGTATCGCCGGACATCATGCCATCCTCATTGTAGTTACGATAAACCTGTTTGCGTCCTGGCCAGGTGGCTTTCCCCTCTGAGCGCTTGCGCCTGGCAATTCCGGCATATTCTTGCAATTTATAGGCACTGTCGAGATAAGGCGCATCGGCTGAGGTGTCCATGTGAGTACCGATGCCGAAGCCATCAATCGGGGCTTGTTGGGCCATCAATTCTTCAAGTTTATATTCATCAATATTGCCGCTGGCAAAGATGGTTGTATCGTTAAGGCCGCCACGGTCAAGAATCATTCTGACTTTCCGGGCGTGATCGGCCAAATCACCGCTGTCCAGACGAACACTCTTAATTTTTATACCCTGCGAGTGCAATGTGGGAGCCAGATCGACCACTTTTTGCGCAGCCGCTTCGGTATCGTAAGTATCGATCAATAACACGACATTATCAGGATTGGCCTCTGCAAAATGGGCAAAGGCCTGGCTTTCGCGAGTGTAAGTTTGTACAAAAGAATGCGCCATCGTACCAAAAATGGGGATACCAAAATCCATCCCCGCAGCCACCGTCGATGAACCAGTGAACCCCACGAGATAACTTGCCCGAGCCGCCAACAGCGCGGCTTCGCTGCCATGCGCCCGGCGCATGCCGAAATCGACCAGCAGCTTGTCCGGCGCGACAAATACCGAGCGCGCGGCTTTAGAGGCAATCAAGGTCTGGAAATGCAGTAGATTGATGAGCCTGCTTTCAATCAATTGCGCTTCGGGGAGTGGTGCTGTAATGCGTAAAATAGGCTCATTCTGGAAAAACACCGTGCCTTCAGGCATCGCATGGACATCACCAGTAAATTTCAATGTTTCAAGACGATCAAGCACTGCCGGCTGAAATTGCCCGGTACTGGCCAGCCATTCAATTTCATCCGAAGAAAATCGCAATTGTTCCAGATAAGTTAAAACCTGAGCCAGCCCCGCTGCAACCAGATAGCCCCGGTTTTTGGGTAATTTTCTGACAAAAAATTCGAATACGGCCAGGTCTTCCATGTTTTGCTCATAGTAGCCCTGAATCATGGTTAACTGGTAGAGATCGGTAAGCAAGGCACTGTTGTTGGACATTATCTGATCATACTCAATGTAATAGGCTTTGCACCTTGTTGAATCATCTCGTTTATTGCATTTTCCCCATCTTGCGGACGAACATTAACGGCACGTATGGCATCTATCAACAACAACACCTTGTAATGGTAGTTCAGTGCATCACGCACCGTACTCAAAACGCAATAATCGGTTGCAAGTCCGCCGATGAACAAGCGGCTGACGCCTGCATTATCCAATTGCAACTTGAGTACCGGGTTTTCAAAACCTGAATAGCCCTCCTGATCAACATCAATCCCTGTTGAAATAATATGAGTGGAGGCAGAGAGATGCAAATCGGCTGAGAATTCTGCACCTTTGGAACCAGTAATGCAGTGCTCCGGCCAGGGACCGCCTTGCTGTATAAAGGAGCAATGGTTGGATGGGTGCCAGTCGCGGGTTGCAAATACAGGCAATTGACGCTTGACAAATTGATCAATATAGCCATTTAAAACGGGTATAACCTGTTCCCCCTCCGGTACAGCCAGACTGCCAACGGGCAAAAAATCATTTTGTATATCGATTACCAATAATGCATCGCCTACGTCCAACTCAATTTTATCTGCGTTGCTTTTCTTGTTATTCATATAACGCTCTTCTTTAAAATTGCCCCATTGATTTAATACCATCGATAAATTTTCTCAACCTCATGGATGAGCCCTATAATGGACTTTCGCGCCTATGCGGAAGTGTATTTATTATTAAACAAGTGTTAATGATGCTGCCGGAAATGTAAAGCTTGAAATTGTTCGTTTACCATTGCCCATAATCCCGAGGTTTTGAGATGCATGAAAAATTACCCTGCACTTTGATTACATGGGAAGATGTTTATAGTTTATGCCGCCAGCTGGCTCGACAATTGCGTCAGGAAAATTTCCGGATTGATGTCATCGTCGCTATAGCGCGAGGCGGTTATGTACCGGGACGGCTTTTGTCGGATATGCTCGGCATCCACGATCTGACCAGTGTCAAAATAGAGCATTATCGAGGCGCTTATATACAGCATGAGGCCTATGTTAAATATCCGTTAAACGCCGATATCAACGGGAGAAATGTCCTGCTATTGGATGATGTCTGCGATAGCGGCGATACTTTTACCGTTGGCGTCGAGCATATTCGGCAGTGCGGTAAGGTGAACGAAATGCGCACAGCAGCCTTACACCTCAAAACCGTTTCCAAATATATTCCCGACTTTTATGTCGATATGATCAGTGAATGGCGATGGCTTATCTATCCCTGGGCGGTTAATGAGGATTTGTCAAGCATGATAGCAAAAATGCGGCTTGATAATTTCGACACAACATTGCTGCAACAGGAAATCAAGCAGCGGCATGGCATTAATGTAAGCAGCCAGCAGATAGAAGATGCCCTGATGTTGCTCAAAGGAGCAGAAAGGAAATAGCCAACGACGCTTGTGCTAATGGTAAGTAATAAAGAAATTGTTTCGAATTTGCGCCTAATCGCCACGTTGCTGGATGATCAGAAGGCCAATCTGTTGATGCTGGTCTAAAATTGACCACTTTCCCCGGTTGAATATTGACCAGAAACAAGAGTTGAGAAGCTCAATATTCATTAACGTTCTGAACCCAAATGACACTGTTCTGACCGATTCCGGTACAACTTGCTCACAATGGTCAAATTTCAACAAGCGTCGCTCGGCCTTAGCCTATTCGTAGTAATACCTAAGCATTTGTACCAATTGTAATGGGGAATATAACTAGAAACAATGAACACTAACACAAGCAAAGCGTTTGGGGTGTTAGAAAGCTGATGAGTATTTTCACGACTGAACAACCATCTACTTTAGTAAACGGGTTCGCGCGAGCCGCAGAGGACTAAAGTCCATCTGCTTTGCTCCTCGCCCTAAAAGCCCCTGCAATATACATAGAGGCATCCCATGCATCTAGTAAACAGGAATGCTATGGCTAACCCGCTAAAGCCGGTGGTTTTAACCCTGTTTGATGGAAATAATTTTTCGATAGTAGAGAAGACTGTATTATCAAGCCACTGGTTAACTTGGATGGACTTAAATATCCGATACTCTTTGAACAGATGGGATCAGGTTGTCAAACGGCACGAAAAATGTGCCAATAAAAAGCGTCCGAATTAACAAGAAATTATTGCTATCCTATTTTTCTAAAACTACCTACTGTCTTAAATGCTGGCAAAAAGGACGCTATATTTGGAAAAAATTGGAAGCCCTTTTAGACAGCAACAGCCTAAAGCTATTTATATATTTATAAAAGAGAGGGCGTCATGAAAACAAGCATATCCTTATTAATTATTGTTGCTGTCGCTTTATTTGCAATAAGCAGTCATGCCGAAACAAACCAACAAATAGCCACCACAGCAAAACCTGAAAATCGGTCAGTTGCTACCTTTGCAGGTGGCTGTTTCTGGTGTGTTGAAGCGGACTTTGAAAAACTGCCCGGTGTACTTGAAGTTATTTCAGGTTTCAGTGGTGGACACGTTGTCGACCCCAGTTATGAAGCCGTGGGAATGGGTAAAACAGGTCATGTGGAAAGTGTTCAGGTTTATTATGACCCCAAACTAATCAGTTACGATACCTTGCTGGATGCTTTCTGGCGCATGGTTAATCCAACCGACAATGAAGGACAATTCATTGACAGAGGTGAACAGTATCGCACTTTGATTTTTTATCATACCGAAGAACAAAAAGAAAAAGCTGAACATTCACGCAAGTTATTAAATGAATCGGGGCGTTACAAAGCACCCGTTATTACCGAAATCAGGAAGTTTGAAGCTTTTTATCCAGCCGAAGAATACCATCAGGATTATTACAAAAAGAACGCTTTCAAATATAAATACTATCGCCTTAACTCAGGTCGGGATCAATATCTGAAAAAGATATGGGGCAATGATTTACATTTAAAACTTGGACAGCAACAAACCGGGGCTCAATACAGCAAACCAGCAGATGAGGTTTTACGCAAAACGCTTACACCGTTGCAGTATCAGGTGACGCAAGAAGAAGCCACGGAACCGCCGTTTAACAATATCTACTGGAACGAAA
>JBAZTN010000231.1:0-4462 GCA_041661895.1 Methylobacter sp.
ATGGAAGATGTCTTTGAATGCTACGGCATCGATACGGAATTCCATTCACCCGATTGCTTTATTATCCGTCCCAGTGATCATTTGCGTGTTTCGCATTTTCCGGGGTTAACTGAAGATGGCATGACCGCCACTGTCGACCGACACATCGCATTGGCGCGTGAAGATATGCAGTTTATGACTTGGGAACACCCGTTGGTCACAGCGTCTATGGATATGGTGATGTCCAGTGAAACCGGCAATGCAGCAATCAGTGTAATCAGACACAGCGATCTTAAAGCAGGGCAGTTTTTGCTGGAGTGTTTGTTTATTGTCGAATGCAGTGCGCCTGCCGAATTACAGATTGGCAGATTTCTGCCTCACACCCCGATTCGGGTGTTGATTGATCAAAATCAAAAAGATTTAAGCGAGGCTATCGAGCACCGTAGTTTAGTGGAATCCGGCACCAAATTTAGTAAACACAAAATCGTTGCCTTTCTTAACAGTCAGCGTCCACACATTACCAACATGTTGAATATGGCCGAGCAAAAAGCCAAAGCCGATATGCAGCAGTTGGTTGATGATGCGACTCAAGTTATGCTGGAATCACTTTCTAATGAGATAAAACGGATGGTCAGGCTGAAAAAAGTGAATCCGACTATTAAAACAGAAGAAATTGAGCAGTTAAAGGATATGACCATGCTGGCTCATGAAAACATTCAGGCAGCACAGTTAAGGCTCGACGCGGTAAGGTTTGTTATTACCAGTTGAGTTAATGAATTCATAATTCCATCGGGTATTCTATAAATGATAAATATCGGCAAAATAAACAAGCTGAACGTCGTTAAACAACAAGGTTTCGATGTCTATCTGGGCAACGGAAAGTCGGGAAAGGTGCTGCTGGCGGACAAAAAATTACCTGAAAACTGTCAGATTGGTGATATTCTGGATGTATTTGTCTATGTGGATTCGGAAGGGCATCTGGCCGCTACCACCAAAACACCGTTGGCGCAGGTGGGCGATATTGCCTGGCTGAAAGTGGTATCGCTTAACTATGTGGGTGCTTTTCTGGATTGGGGGTTGCCGAAAGATCTGCTGGTGCCCTTCAGTGAGCAATACCATGAGATGGAAGTGGGTAGGTCTTATCTGGTCAAAGTGTTTCTCGACGATAAGAATCGTATTGCCGCTACCACCAAGATTGATAAATTAATATCTGATGAATCGGTAGATTTTGAAGTCGGTCAGAAGGTGTCGCTGATCATCGCCGATAAATCCGACTTGGGCGTTAAAGCCATTATCAACAATACCCACTGGGGCATGTTATATGAAAATGAGCTGTTTCAGCCGGTCAGAAAAGGCCAGAAACTGGACGGCTATATCAAGCAGATAAGGGAAGATCATAAGATCGATCTCAGCCTTCACCAGCCTGGATACGGCAAGGTCGAATCACTCACGGATAAAATTTTGACCAAACTGAAAGCCAACAACGGCGTGTTGATGTTGAGCGATAAAAGTCCGCCGGAAGCTATTTATGCCACATTCGGCGTTAGTAAAAAAGTGTTTAAGCAGGCTATTGGCGCGCTATACAAGGACAAACTGATCAGTATCGATAAGAGCGGAATCAGGCTTGTTTGACGGTTTTATGTTCGTGAGGTAGGCAGTGAGTGTTGTTTCTCACTGCTTCTCCTGTTCTTGTGAGAATGTATTGATATCACTTATTGCCGGCTTTAATCTGCGCCAAGGCTTTTTCGGCGGCTTTAGTGGCTGAAGCCGTATTCCCCGTTTTACCCCGGCTGATGGCTTCTTTCAGCGATAGTACGCCGGCATATATATGAATCTTCGACAGGCCTTTTGCCACTTCGTCGGCTTTTTTCGCATGTTCCAGCGCTACTCCTGCATGTTCGACTAATGCTGACGCTTTACCGAGTTTACCTTGTGCGATCGCCGATCTAGTATGTTTTATCGCCGTGTTAGCATGCTTTTCGGCGAAAACAGCAGTGCTCAAAAACAACAACACAGCTGCAAATACAAATGCTAATTTTTTCATGATTCCTTTCTTATTAAAGTATGGATGGAAATAAAATGGTGCCTAACCCTCAATTATATTTATAAATTCAAAAAAACTTCACATTTAACATTTATGCACTTAAACCTAAAAGATCAATAGAAAGGGTAGAAGCCTTACAGATTAGAAGAGACAAATCATTCGTACAATTAGTAGAAATATTTATTGGATGAAAGCGTTAAGCGCCTGAATGCGCGTTATTTGGTTTATTCACTGGAGAGTGGGAACGAGTGTTAGGTTGTCTGGTATTCTGTGCTACAGGAATACCCTGCTTTGCCGCAGCGCCTCAAATAATGGGCTCAAATCGAAGCAATATCATGAAAAGTTTTAAATTACGATAAGATGTGGAGACCTTATAATCATTAATAGATTTTCAATGGCACCGGAGAAATAATGACAATTGCGGATTGGTTAATGATTATGGCTGTTTTGTTGGGTTCAATTATTGCTGTACAACTCGCACGCTATCTCGATAACAAAAAAGAAGAGCGAGATTGCACGCTGCAATTTTTTAAAACCCTTTGGCAACCCGTGTCTACACGGTATCTCATGTATCCGATTACGCTTGTCGTTATACCTAAAGAATGAGCGAAGAGAAATTATTTAAAAATTACTATCAGCTAATTAAGGCAACAGAGAACTGTATTGATCAAAATTTGGTATTGCCATCTTTGATTCTTATTTATACCTCTATTGATAGCGTTAGCTGGATAGCTAATGATTCTCCAAATGCAGATGTAGGAAAACAGTTTCAGAAATGGGTTAATGAATGGATGCTAAAAGATGGGGGGCTAGATTGTACTGCTGAAGAGCTTTATGCTGCTAGGTGTGGAGTTCTTCATACATTAACGCCAAATTCAAGGCTCAGTGAAAAGAAGGGTGTTAGAAAAGTTGCTTATGCATGGGGTAAAGCCAGTCCAGATAAATTAACAGAGTCAATCTCGGCTTTGTCTATGAGGAACAGTTTGGCATCAGTTCATATAGAGGATCTATTCTGGTCATTTAGGAATAGTTTCGCCAATTACATGGATCATGTATTCAATGACAATGAAGAACGAGCTAAGTTCTTAAATAAAGCTGGTGAACATTTCACCAATCTTGAAATGGCAAAAATGGATGATTTTCTTGCAATCACGAGAAAAACAAAAGCCTAGTAGGGTACGCATCGCGTATCATTCCAAGCTTAGCAAAGGTACGCGATGCGTACCCTACCGGGCTTACGTCTGGACGTTATTTAAGCTTTAGCTCGGCCATTTAGTACCACTACAGCCTCGTGTTTTTGGATTTTTTCTTTGCCGTGCAGATCAATGACTTCAACTATGATGTTGTCATCCGGCGCAGTAGCCAGGAAATCCTCAATTGTCTCCAAAATATCGTGATCAATAAACTTGGCTTTGCTCGCGTCGATGGTTACGGTGCTTTGTCCTGGGATACTCAAAATAAATTTTCTTAGTAGCGCTTTATTTAGAAAGGAAACATCTTTGTTCAGCGATAACAGATAGTGCGTGCCATCTTGAGTGAGCGTAATAGCCGCATGATAATTGGCCTTGATGACAAAAAACAGACCAATAACCATACCGATAGCCATACCCTTTAATAAATCGGTTACCAGAATCGCAATTACGGTGATGACAAAAGGAAGAAATTGGCTCATGCCCTTTTGGTAAAACGTCTTGAATAAAACCGGATTGGCCAGCTTATAACCGGTATGCAATAAAATTGCCGCCAGGCAGGCCAGCGGAATGTAGTTTAGGTAGCGCGCCAAAAACATGACGCTGAGCAACAAAAACACCCCATGAGTAAAACAGGCTACACGGGTTCGACCTCCCGCATTGATGCTAGCTGCACTACGCACGATGACGGCGGTCATTGGCAAACCGCCCAGTAAGCCACTGATAATATTACCCACGCCTTGCGCTTTCAGTTCGAGGTTGGTGGGTGCGAGACGTTTCAACGGATCCAGTTTATCAGTCGCTTCAAGACTTAACAGCGTTTCCAGGCTGGCGATAATCGCAATCGTTATAGCAACGGTATAAACATGCGGATTGCCAAGATGACTGAGATAGCTAGCGTTCGGAAGTACAAAGTTATTAAAAAAATCGCTGGCTTTTTCCGAAACCGGCAAGCTGACCATGTGCCCGTTACTGACCGCCCAGTCAGGAGCGAACTGGTTGGCAGTTACGTTGTAGCCAACGCCCCAAAGGACTGCTACTAATGGACCGGGGATCAGTTTTAACAATTTTTGTTTTTTAAACCATGCCGTGCCCCATAGAATCATGAGCAGCAATGCAACGCCGCTGATAACAACCGAACCTGGTGATATACCACCAAATGCATCAAAAAACTCAATGAAGCTGGATTCGGCAGTTTCTTTCATATAGCTCTCATCTCCTTCATAACTGGTATGGTATCCCGTGGCAT
>JBAZTN010000232.1:0-4445 GCA_041661895.1 Methylobacter sp.
ACCGTCGGAATAAATATCAGCGGTACGGACATTGGCATTCAGAGCATCATTAACCGCTTTTTCGATGCGATCAGCCGCCTCGACCTGGTTAAAGGTGTAACGCAACATCATGGCCGCCGACAAAATGGTCGCCAGCGGATTCGCTATGCCTTTTCCTGCAATATCAGGCGCCGACCCATGAATAGGCTCATACATGCCTTTACCTTCGGCATCCAGAGAAGCAGATGGCAGCATGCCGATAGACCCTGTCAGCATGGCCGCCGTATCAGACAGAATATCGCCAAACATATTGGTGGTGACAATCACATCGAACTGTTTAGGTGCCCGCACCAACTGCATTGAGGCGTTATCTACATACATGTGACTGAGTTCTACATCCGGATACTGTTTGCCAACTTCAGTAACCACTTCGCGCCATAATTCAGTACATTCCAGGACGTTCGCCTTATCGACAGAACACAGGCGACGGTTTCTTTTTTGGGCAATTTGAAAAGCAGAATGTGCAATCCGGCGAATTTCCGATTCACTGTAGACCAGCGTGTTGTAACCCTGCCTTTCGCCATTTTCCAGCGTTCTTATGCCACGCGGCTGACCAAAATAAATCCCGCCGGTCAATTCACGCACAATCATGATATCCAGACCGGAAACGATTTCAGGCTTTAAGGACGAAGCGCCCGCTAATTGCGGATATAAAATCGCCGGACGCAGATTAGAGAACAATTGCAATGTAGACCGCAAGCCTAACAAACCTTTTTCAGGACGCACTGAAATATCCAGTGACTCCCATTTGTAACCACCGACTGCACCCAACAAAATGGCATCAGCCTGTTTTACCAGATCGATAGTTTGCTGAGGGAATGGTGTGCCATACACATCATAAGCCGCCCCGCCAATCAAGCCGTTTTCAAAAACCAGGCCCAGATTCATTTCTGAATTCAGGCACTCCAGAACCTTAATCGCTTCTGCAACGATTTCCGGACCTATACCGTCACCCGGTAAAACTGCAATTTTCTTTGTCATTAACTTTAAAACCTTTTCATTTTTCGTGTTATACAATCAGTCTGCAAATAGCCAAGGCGCTCTTTTTGCGCGCTCAGCCTCGTAAGCTTTAATTTTATCGGCGTGTTGCAGCGTCAAAGCGATATCATCCAGACCGTTCAGCAAGCGATATTTACGTGTTTCATCGACATCAAAACCGACTTCCCTACCGCTTGGCGTGGTTATTTTTTGCGTTTCCAAATCGATGGTTAACTGATAACCCGTAACCAACTCTTTAAACAGGCTATCGACAACATCGGCGGGCAAAGCAATCGGCAATAAACCGTTTTTAAAACAGTTGTTATAAAAAATATCGGCAAAACTCGGCGCGATAATGGCCCTGAAACCGAAATCTTCCAGCGCCCACGGCGCATGCTCACGCGATGAACCGCAACCGAAATTCTCCCGGGTTAACAGGATTTCTGCGCCCTTGTATTCCGGTTTATTCAGCACGAAGTCTTTATTTACCGGACGGTTGGTGCAATCCATATCAGGCTCGCCATGATCCAGATAGCGCCACTCGTCGAATAAATACGGGCCAAAACCGGCACGGCGTATCGACTTTAAAAACTGTTTTGGGATAATCGCGTCAGTATCAACATTGGCTCTGTCCAAAGGAGCGACCAACGCAGTAATTTTTGTAAATGCTCTCATTGTTACTGCTCCTCCCAGGCTGATGAACTGACATCGACAAAATGACCGGCAATAGCTGCCGCTGCGGCCATTGCCGGACTAACCAAATGCGTGCGGCCGCCGTAGCCCTGCCTGCCTTCAAAATTCCTGTTGGATGTTGACGCGCAGCGCTCGCCTTCTTCCAGTCGATCCGCATTCATGGCAAGACACATGGAACAACCCGGGTCACGCCATTCAAAACCGGCTTCAACAAAAATCTTATCCAGGCCTTCGGCTTCCGCCTGACGCTTCACCAGTCCGGAACCTGGCACAACCATTGCCAATTTAATATTGGCCGCTATTTTTTTGCCTTTCGCTACAGCCGCCGCAGATCTAAGATCTTCAATTCTGGCATTGGTGCATGAACCGATAAAAATTTTGTCCAACATGATATCGGTGATTGCCTGCCCTGCTTTCAGATCCATATATTCCAGCGCACGTATCATGCTTTGCCGTTTGACAGGATTTGACTCCAGCGCAGGATCTGGAATCTTTTCATCTACCGCAACTACTAGCTCAGGCGATGTGCCCCAGGTCACTTGCGGCTTGATGGATGCTGCATCCAGCTCAACCACTTTATCAAACACGGCATCGGCATCGGAATGCAACCGTTGCCACATGCGCTCAGCCATAAACCAGTCGTTGCCTTTAGGCGAAAGAGGCCGGTTCCGGTAATAGTCGATAGTCACCTCATCAACAGCAACCAGCCCGGCACGTGCGCCCGCTTCTATTGCCATATTACAGACCGTCATGCGGCCTTCCATGGATAAGGCACGAATCGCAGATCCTGCAAATTCGATGGTATAACCATTGCCGCCAGCTGTACCGATTTTGCCGATAATGGCCAGCACGATATCTTTTGCAGTAACGTCTGGCCCGATATTGCCGTTGACCTTGATCAACAGGTTTTTGGCTTTTTTCTGGATTAAACACTGCGTAGCCAATACATGCTCGACTTCTGAAGTGCCTATACCAAATGCCAACGCGCCGGAGGCGCCATGTGTTGAGGTATGGGAATCCCCGCAAACTACCGTCATGCCCGGCAATGTTGCGCCCTGTTCAGGACCTATCACATGCACGATGCCTTGCCGCTCGTCATTCATGGCAAATTCGGTAATGCCGAACTCAGCGCAATTCTCATCCAGGGTTTCAACCTGCAACCGTGAAACCGGATCAGCAATGCCTTTATCACGGTCCGTAGTCGGCACATTATGATCCGCCACAGCGAGATTTCTTGATTGTCTCCATGGCTTTCTGCCTGCCAGACGCAGACCTTCAAAAGCCTGGGGTGAAGTCACCTCATGCACTAAATGGCGATCTATATAAATAAGTGAAGAACCGTCATCTTCTGTATAGACGACGTGGTCTTCCCATAATTTGTCATATAAAGTTTTACCTGACATAGCTCTTTCGTATGGTTATGCCGCATACGCGGCTGATTAAATGTGTGTTCTTAGCCCAGAATGGCAAAAACTTTTGCGGTAATTTCATCTACACTGCCGACACCGGCAATGGAATTGAACTTTACCTTTTGTCCGGCGGCTGAATAATACCCAACCAGCGGCTTGGTCTGATCATGATAAACACTAAGTCTCTTGCGCACGGTTTCTTCTTTATCATCATCCCGCTGAATCAGCGCTTCTCCGGTAACATCATCGATACCATCCACTTTAGGCGGATTAAACGCGACATGATAAGTACGCCCGGATTGTAAATGCACTCTTCTGCCGGCCATGCGTTTTACAATTTCCTCATCCGCCACAACGATTTCGATAACAGTATCAATAGTGACACCCATCGCCTCCAGACCTTCGGCCTGGGCAATGGTACGAGGAAAACCGTCTAACAAAAATCCGTTGGCACAATCTGGTTGAGTGATGCGCTCTTTAATCAGTCCCAAAATAATGTCATCAGAAACCAGTCCACCGGCATCCATCACTTTCTTTGCCTCAACGCCCAGCGGAGTTCCTTCCCGCACTGCTGCGCGCAGCATATCACCCGTTGAAATCTGTGGAATACCGTATTTTTCGGTAATAAACTGGGCTTGAGTTCCTTTGCCAGAACCCGGACTGCCTAAAAGGATGATGCGCATAAAATAACTCCATTGTGTCACTGGGACAGATTTTGACTCTACATAACACACATTAAGTGGTCACAAAAAACTCGATAAGCTTTATCATTAAGCGATAAGCGTAATTGATCATTTTATAACACAACACATTTAATCTCTTGTAAAAATGCGTTTAGTTCCCTACTCTTGTGCCATTTATTTACATTCAAGAGAACTTTCGATGTGTGCTGAGGATTTACTGGCTTCAAAAGTAGTTATAGATGCAACGCAAGCCTGGTTAAAATCCATCATCATTGAATACAACATCTGCCCGTTCGCAAAGCGTGAACTGGAGAAAGGGAGCATTCGTTTCAGCGTCAATCAGGACACGGAAATTGAAGACTGTCTGCTGCATCTGATGGTTGAATGTGATCGGCTGGATACTGACCAGAGCATTGAAACTACGCTACTGATCTACGCCAATACTTTTACGGCGTTCGACGACTATCTGGACTTTCTTGAAATGGCCGAGACACTCTTGATAGATCAAGGCTATGAAGGCATTTACCAGCTGGCAAGCTTCCATCCTGAATACTGTTTTGAAGGCGCTGAACAGGATGATCCAGCTAACTACACCAACCGCTCACCCTATCCGATGCTGCATCTATTGCGGGAATCCGGTATT
>JBAZTN010000233.1:0-4429 GCA_041661895.1 Methylobacter sp.
CAGGGGCGGCAGATAAAATACTTTCTTTGAGCATCTTTTTAGCGCGGGCTGATTTTTTCTCGCCTGAAAATAAAATTTCATCCAGTAGCTGATACCAGTCCTGATCTATTCGTTTGATCAGCATTCTGGCATTTGCGCGTGAAACCGGATCCATTTGGTGCAAAGGAGGATGCGGGAAGCGCTCATCAAGATATTCCATGATGATGCGTGAGTCATAGAGAACCAGATCGCGTTCGATCAGTGTTGGCGATGTGCCGTTGGGGTTAAGTTCAAGTAAATCTTCAGGCGGCTCAGTCGGATCATAATATTCTATGTCTGCGGTAACCCCTTTTTCGTGTAAAACAAAGCGGGCGCAGTGACTCATCACGCACGTTGGAGATGAGAAAAGCGTCATTACAGATTTGCGAGTATTAACATTTGTCACGAATAACAACCTCTTTGGGCGTGTGGGGGCGTAAAAAAGGGCATTATAACATGATTGACAAGATTTTTGACGGGTAGAGTGATTTTGAGTTTGACAAGGCTGTACAGTGTGAAAACGTCCTTGTTTTCACCACTAAGAATTAATGGACGTCTTTCCAGTATTCTTTTTTAAGCAGATAAGCTAAGCCTAAAAACATAAAGATAAAAAATAGCACGTATTTTCCGAGACGTTGCCTTTCTATCTGTACAGGCTCCCCTACATAAACCAGAAAGTTGACCAGGTCGTTGATGAGAAGATCGAGTTCTTGTTCTGATATGGTGCCTTTTTCTTCGATAACCAGTTTGTCAATAGTCTGCTGACCATCTACAGTTTTAAAGATAGGCCGTTGTTGGCCTTGGAGTTGCCAAAGCACATTAGGCATTCCGACATCTTCAAAAACGGTGTTATTTACGCCAAAAGGTTTGCTTTTATCGATATAAAAACCTTTTAAATAGCTATACAGCCAATCAGCGCCACGAGAGCGGGCAATTAATGACAAGTCGGGAGGTTGAGTGCCAAACCATTTCTCCGCATCATGCGCATTCATTGCACTATGCAATTGGTCGTAGATACTGGCTCCTTCCGGCGCAATGTCTTTCAACATCTTTTTTTGATCAACATCAACATCAAGAGCAATACGCAGATATCGGATATGCTTGACTGAATGACAGCCAAGACAATAAGTGACAAAGTGTTTTGCACCGCGTTGTAATGAAGCATTATCGGTAAGATCGATGTCGGCTTCTTCAAGCTCCATATCAATCGAGGCTCTTTTTTAATTTTATTGCTAATCGAGTGATGACGTCGAGTATGCCTTTTGGGTTTGGCCTTCTCTTCAGAACGGTTGTGCCATCTGTGGTCTGTATAGGCTTCATGATGGTCATGGTATTAAATGTGTCCACCAATGCAGCATAGCGTTCTTCAAGGCTGGGCACGCTTGTTAATCGTCCGGGCACTGGTTTGGATTTTTCCCAGCGAGTGTAGAGGGGCATTAAAAGGAAGAAGCCAAAGTAGATTGCTGTTAAAATGCGAGCAAAGGTTGTTGCTGTAGGCGTTGCAGGTTGGGTGCCCAGATAACCAAGTCCCACGAAGCTGACTACAAAAAGGAATAACGCCTTTTTGAAAATGCCGCCACGGTAACGAATTGATTTGACCGGACTACGATCCAGCCAGGGTAACAGGAACAGCACGACAATCGCACCGCCCATGCCGATAACGCCGGCAAATTTATCGGGAATAGCCCTTAAAATTGCGTAAAACGGCGTGAAATACCAGACTGGAACTATATGCTCAGGAGTTTTCATCGGGTCGGCAGGAATAAAGTTTGCGTGTTCGAGAAAATAACCACCCATTTCAGGCATGTAAAAAATTACCGTCGCGAAAAACAATAAAAACACACCTACACCGACCAGATCTTTGACGGTGTAATAGGGATGGAAAGGAATGCCGTCCACGGGATGTCCCCATGGGTCTTTGGATTTCTTGATATCGATGCCATCAGGGTTGTTGGAACCGACTTCATGTAGTGCAACGATGTGCATGAAAACCAGTAAGACCAAAACCAGAGGCACTGCAATAACATGAAAGGCAAAGAATCGGTTCAGGGTTGCATCAGAAATGACATAATCGCCCCTGACCCAGAGTGACAGGTCATCGCCGATAACAGGAATGGCGCTGAGCAGCGAGATAATAACCTGCGCGGCCCAGTATGACATTTGTCCCCAAGGTAGTAGATAGCCCATAAAAGCTTCAGCCATCAACGCAACAAACAGCAACATGCCGAAAATCCAGATCAGTTCACGTGGTTGCTTGAATGAACCATAAAGTAAACCTCTGAACATGTGCAGATAAATCACGATAAAAAAAGCTGACGCACCGGTTGAATGCATATAGCGTATCAACCAACCCCAGTTAACATCGCGCATGATGTACTCTACATAATCGAATGCCAATTTCGCATCGGGTTTGTAGTTCATGGTCAACAAAATGCCGGTAATAAACTGGTTTACTAAAACCAGTAAAGCCAGTGAACCAAAGAAGTACCAGAAGTTGAAGTTTTTTGGCGCATAGTATTGCGCCATGTGCTCATTCCAGAGTTTTGTTAGCGGGAAACGATCTAAAACCCAGTTGCCACATAAATTTAGACGGGTTGGTTTCATGCGTTTGCCTCCTCTGTAGTTTCGCCAATGATTAGCTGCGTGTCAGTAATATAGCGGTAAGGGGGGATTTCCAGATTAGTGGGTGCCGGTACTCCGCGATAAACGCGACCGGCCAGGTCAAACCAAGAGCCATGACATGGACAGAAAAACCCGCCTTTCCACTTGTTGCCAAGATCATTGGGGGCTATTTCAGGACGAAACGTGGGCGAGCAGCCCAAATGAGTACACAAACCCACGGCAACAAAAACTTCCGGTTTAATGGAGCGCACCGGGTTTTTGCTGGATTCCGGTTGTATGGATTCCTGAGAAAGCGGATCTCTAAGCTGGTCGTCCAGCGTTGTTAGCGTTTCAAGAACCTGAGGGCTTCTGTTGAGTATCCAGACCGGTTTGCCTCGCCATGCGACCCTGATTAATTGACCGGATTCCATTTTGCTGATGTCAACTTCAACAGGCGCGCTGGCCGCCATGGCCTTGGCGCTAGGTTGCATTTGAGCAAGAAAAGGAACAGCTAAATATCCTGTGCCGACCGTGCCAACCACGGTCAAGGCCGAGGTCAAAAACTGGCGTTTAGATTTGTCGACGCCTTCATTATTCATTATAGGACTCTCCTGATTAAGTCTGTGCTTCTATGAGCACATTATTTCTAATTATTATAATCGCCAATATACCATTAGAACTTATGGTAATTGAAGTGCTTATGCCGATTACCTCAATATTGGTTACGTATTTAAAAGTGCCTAATTTAGTCACATTACGTGTATCGTGTTTGTAAGTATATGTTATTAAATGGGATTGTTATTTTTCCTGAGTCAAAATAACGATATTATTTTTTTACCCAGGAATAATGTATTTTATTACTTAATGTGGCGCTTGTTTCAGTGGACCGGTTAGGCTTTTTACTAATGCCGCAAGAAAGGCTGCATTTTCCTCCGGTTTGCCAATGGTTACTCGCAGGCAATCGCTTAACAGGCCGCCTTGAGCATTAAGGTTTTTAATTAAAACGCCTTGTTGTTTTATCGATGCGAAGATTTCGTTAGCCTGATTCTGGGGTGTTCTGAAAAGAATAAAGTTAGCGGCGCTGGGATATGCCGTAATACCGTCAATTTCATTGAGTTGTTTGAAGACCGCAGACCGTTCAGCGCAAATTTTTTGAGTTTGCTGGTCAAATAATGTCATGTTGGACAGGGCAAAGT
The DNA here is from genome assembly GCA_041661895.1 of Methylobacter sp. Classification (GTDB taxonomy): domain Bacteria; phylum Pseudomonadota; class Gammaproteobacteria; order Methylococcales; family Methylomonadaceae; genus Methylobacter_A. Next base: position 3,816 of record JBAZTN010000233.1, read on the forward strand.
CCGCGCTTATCTGGGTGAGGCTATTAATATTGTAAGGCAGGCGAATTTTATTGAGTTGCTCGATGATGGATGGATTGCCAGCAATGTACCCGAGACGTAAGCCTGCCAGTCCAAGCTTCGATACAGTGCGCATGACCAGCAGGTTGTCATATTGGCTCAGAGCATTGAGAAAGCTGGCATCGGCAAAGGGCGCATAGGCTTCGTCAATAACTACCAGGCCCTTGGCTGTTGTTATTATTTCCCGAATCGAAGATTCACTGAACAAATTTCCGGTAGGGTTGTTGGGGTAGGCCAGAAAAATGACTGAAGGCTGATGTTCTTCTATGGCAGCCAGCATTGCCGGTAAATCCAGATCAAAGCTGTCGGCAAGCAAAAGAATACCATGGTAGCTTAGTCCCAGACACTGACTAAGCTGTTTATACATGACAAAGCCCGGATCAGCCGCCAATACGCTGGCACTGGATGGTAGAGCCATTAACAGTAATTGAATGATTTCATCGGAACCGTTGCCCAGTAATACATCAAAGTGATCGGGTATTTGATTCAGGCGCTTGATGGTTGCAGTCAGATGACTGGCTTCAGGATCAGGATAGCGGTTCAACGGGCAGTCTTTT
>JBAZTN010000234.1:0-4392 GCA_041661895.1 Methylobacter sp.
TTTTAATCTCAAGCTACGTGCCATCGGACGCATACCGCCTTTTGAGGCTATCCGGCAATGGTTTCTACAAAAACCGGACATTTTTTCGACTGCCCCAGATCACTTGATTGTGGGACTAAACAATTAGTTATATTGTTGTTGGGTATCCTTTTCGCAAACTTGATAGGCTGTAAACTCCATGCGATTTGAGCCGAATGGTCGGCAATTCGCGCTGGAAAATAAATAAAACACCTTAAAAGCTTGATTATAGTCTTTATTAGTACTATTGTTTATTCTAACTAGAACCAAATAGGTGCAAATGCCATGTCTCCTACCTCCGCATTTCCCACTGTACTACGAAGGCAAGTAAGCACACATCAAGCTTTTTTAGCTTATGCGGCCAACCCCATACGCACTCTCTGGATCTGACAACGCTGCCTAAAATAAATCAAATGTTCTTACTAAGATTATTTAAGTTCAGTTCTCCGCTCAGGCACAAATTATGATATCCATGCTGGGATTGTGGAAAACGGTTTTTCCGGCTGTTTTTGCTGTTTTTTTGACGGCTTGCGACCCGATGCTGAGTATTGAGGGTTCGTTCTGGCCTGCCTGGATTATCTGTATTCTTGCTGGACTGATGGCAAGTATGGTGCTGATGTGGCTATTGGTCCGACACAGGCTGGCTCCGTATCTCGGGCCGCCGCTGTTGATTGTGCCGAGCCTGTGGGCGTTATGCACCTTTGTTATCTGGTTGTTATTTTACTCGACATAACCGCTGGTGCCGCCCTTCATGGAAAACAGTCAAACTGATAATCACGTTATAAATCTTAAACGCCGCATGATGCTGGGACGCATCATCGGAACGTTAATCGTGTTGGGCGCTCTGATAACCGGAACGCTGGTCTGGCGCATAAACTATCAGCACCCCCGCACCAACGATGCGATGGTGCGAGCCAATATTGTCGGCATCGCGCCCCAAGTGAGTGGTCGTATCGTGGAATTGCATGTTGAAGACAATCAGTACGTCAAACAGGGCGATCTGCTGTATGTGATCGATCCCCGGCCCTACCAGGCCAAGCTGGCGCAGGCCAGGGCGGAATTGCTGGTAGCGGAAAAAGATGTGGATTCACGGCGCGCCTCCAGCGGCTCTGCCGAGCTTGCCATCGAGCGACTGGAACACCAGCGCGTCGCCGCCGAGGCTGAAGTCAACAGGATTGAGGCTGAGGATGAATACCTGCATAGCTATCTGGAACGCCTTGAGCCATTGGCGGAGAAACAATACGTCACCGCAGACCAGCTCAAGCAGGCCCGCTCCAAGTACGCTGCCTCACGTGCTGAGCTGGCAGATGCGCGGGCCAAGGAACTTTCGGCCCGAAGCGCGATCGCCGAAGCCAAAAGCGAGAGCCGCAGCGCCGTATCGTTGATTGCCCAGGTCGGTGACGTCAATGCCCGCATCGAAGCGGCCAAGGCTGTCGTTGCCGCCGCTGAACTTGAGTTGGAATACTGTTCGGTGCGGGCGCCTTTCGATGCCTACGTCACCAACCTGAACACACGCGAAGGCGAATACGCCAAGGTCGGAACGCAAATGTTTGCCTTGGTCGATGACCGCCACTGGTATGCCATCGCCAACTTCAAAGAAACTTATCTACAGTCCATCCGCCCCGGTCAGGAAGCCGAAGTGTTCCTGGTCGGTTATCCGGGAAAACGCTACCAGGGCGTGGTGACGGGTATTGGCTGGGCCAATTCTCCCGATAATATCAAGCAACAAGGGGTACTGCCGGAGGTTGAGCGTACATTGCACTGGGTTGTCCTTGCATCACGTTTTCCGGTACGGATTGAGATAAAGGAGCGCGACCCCGAGCATCCACTGCGCATGGGCATGACCGCCTTTGTCACCGTTCTGGATCGCCCTGCCGAAATTCCGGGGCTTTCGCCGGCCAGTGAGGAAGGAGCCAGCAAAGCCCGGATTCCGCAATGAATAACGGTGATACGCAGCACACTTCAATTCTGAATAAAAGCCGAAGCAGACTTTGGTTCGGAACCGGCCTGACACAATTCCTGAAGACTGAACTCAGAGATTTTCCAGGACGGAGGGTAGCTGCACTCCGTCTGTTCATCGTGTCGCTGACCATTGCGCTAGTCAGCCAAGCCCTGCACGTTCCCCCCTTGGGTGCGATCGCACTGCTGATCTGCTTGAGTTACGACGCGTATGCGAATGCCGGTCAATCTCTAGCATTCGGGATGCGCCAACTGGGCTATATCATCGTCACCACCTTGGTATCGGTATTTACGCTGATGTTAGCCGGCAATGAAGCCTGGCTGTTGCTACCCTTGTCTTTCATCATACTGGCTATCGCCCTATTTCATGCCCGTCTGATCGCCTGGCCCACCGGCATCGCCCTATGGTATTCCGTAGCGGTGCTGTATAGCCCAAGCGCCCCCGATCAAGCTATCTATAACGCCCTGTGGAATATCCCAATCATTGGCGTGCTGGCTATAGGCTCATGGACTGTGGTGCATCTGACCATCAAACCGCAAGACCCGCTCAAACAGCTGAAGACGAGTATCGCGGAACAACTCGCGGCAGTGGAATACATTTTGAGTACTCGCCTGGCCGACAGCGGTGTGAAGATCCATGAGAGGGTAATCTCGAAACTTTCCAGCGCCGGCAGCTTCGGCAAAATACTGGGTTTACTGGCAAACGCGGAATTGATACATCCCTCCATGCATAAACAGCATGATACTTATCTTGCCCTGCTGCTTGAAATCGACGGTTTACGGCAGATGGCCATCTGGCTGGATCAGGTATTGACGGCAGAGTATCGCGCTCAATCGATGAATCAGGAAAAATTAAATGTCTACCTGGCACTGCAAAGCGCCTGTACAACGCTTCGGCAAGGCGTGGAAGAATCGCGCGATGTTTCCTACCAAATAGAGACGCTGCTGGCCGATGAAGTGCTGCACAGTTATTCGCTGCAAACCAACCCTTCGCTGTTAACCGCCGTTTGGCGTGCGCTGCAGCGTATCTCTGGATTGATGCATAATTTACATAACCCGGCAGCAGCGCCTGAAATTAAAACCATAGAGCCAGAAACCGACGGTAACGAGGCAGTTGGCTGGTTTCCAGCCTGGTTTGGCTATGACTTCTGGGCGACGCACGCCGACAGCCTGCAATTCGGGATTAAATTTTCTCTGGGCGCCATACTTTGCACGCTGATCTTGGAAAGCCTGGACTGGCCGGATATCAATACCGCCATACCTACCTGTTTGGTCGCTGCACAAACCAGTCTCGGCGCCGACTACCGGCTATCGCTGTTGCGTCTGTCGGGCGCGGCACTGGGTGGGCTCTGCGCCTACTTATACGTGCTGGTATTCCAGTCCCAACTCGACACCATCGCCGGCTTTGTTATTGCAACGATTCCGGTATGGGCTCTTGCGGCCTGGATTTCCTCCGGCAGTGAACGTATCGCATACATGGGCAGGCAGATCGGGTTTTCATTCGCGCTGTTCGTTTTACATGATTTCGGCCCCGTCACAGATCTCTATCTGCCTCGTGACCGGGTTATCGGCATTTTGCTGGGCATCATTGTGATGGGAGTAATCGACTATGCGCTATGGCCGCGACGTTCGATTGTGCTTGCTCGTCACCATAGCGTAGCGGCATTGCACACACTCGCCAAGCTCACAACCCGGCTGCCGGATCTGAGCCTGATGCTCAGGCATACTTTGCCATTGCGCTTGTCTGCAGAAAAAGATCTGGCTGCTGCACAGGATTTAGTGATTCACGCAGTTCTGGAACCGGATGCAAGATTGATCGACAAAATCAACGAAAGAACAACGCTGAGTGCGATTATTGAAGCAGCCGGCAACTTGTCCGGCTTGCTACAGATTCGGCGACGCTATCGATTGCTGAGCGGTCAACAATTCAGCAGTTTTCCTGATGAACTGCAACAACATAGCCGTGCTTTCGATGAGGCGCTGGCAAGCGCTCTGGAGAATGCGGCGCTAGTGCTTCAAGGCGAGCAACAGGAGACCCGGACTGAGGTTGCCGACATCCATGCGCTACTGAAACATAGCTACACAGAACACCATCGCATCGACAGCTTACCGGCCGATTTGGCAATGGAATGGGAACTTCGATTCATGCTGGATCAACAAATCATGGAGCTGGTAGAGCAAATTCAAAAAAGAGCCCTTGATTCGTAATCAGGGGGTCTGGGGCTCTACCTCCATCATTTGTTTCATAAAAATAAATGACTTATTTGATTTTTACTCAAGAGATTTATTTTTGAGTCACCACTAGGTTCTGTTGACGTTTCACCAATCAGGTAGAATTTACCGTTTTGGATGGCATGAGCAGAATAGAGTTAAGCGATGAAGAGTGGGTAAGACTATTATCAAATTTAAAGAAGC
>JBAZTN010000235.1:0-4369 GCA_041661895.1 Methylobacter sp.
TACTACGCAATTCATAGGTGGTATAGTTCGGGCAGTACTGACTGTGTTTTTGGCGGGTTACTGCTATCAGTATCTCAGCAAAAACCCTTTTTCAAAACAGCACTGGATAACCGCCAGCATCGTAGCCTTGCCCATGATTATTTCCGGTGCCTGGCTGGTACATGCGGCGGGACGTTTTGAAAATCAATTTATCTTAATGTCGCTGACAGTCATTCATCAACTGGCCGCAGCAGCCTGGATCGGCGGTATTTTCCATCTGGTCAACCTTTGGTTTTTACATCACAGAAAACAGGTTCCGGCTGAATTATGGCCTTTATTGCTTAAACGTTTCACTATTTTCGGCATAGCCTCAGTCGCCATGATTCTGATTTCAGGCCTGCCTATTGCCTTGCAATACATCGACTCATGGAACGGTCTGATCGGTACCGGCTACGGCAATTTGTTAATGGTAAAGATTATTTTAATGTCCATCGCTTTGGGTTTTGCCTGGTTAAACAAAAGTGCTGTATTGGAATACGGGATTACCGGCAACAATCACCCATTAAATAACCGCGTTCCTTATTACATTGAAGCGGAAACTTTTGTTCTGGTCACTTTGTTATTTACTGCCGCCAGCCTGGCTTCCCAGCCTCCGGCTATTGATATTCCAAGCCTAACAGCAAGCTGGCAGGAAGTTCTCAACACCTTTAACCCGCAAATCCCTCAAACAAGTTCCCCCACGCATACAGATTTGATTGCAGGCGAAGCAGGACGTGTTGCTATTGTCGGTCAAGTCCCTTCCCTGGCAGCAACTGAATGGTCAAACTACAACCACAACATCGCCGGTATTTTTCTGACGGTGATGAGTTTCTTTGCCATGCTGTCTTATGTAAAATATCCCGGATTTGATAAATTCAAATACTGGCCATTGGGGTTTGTCCTGCTGGGCATATTTTTGTTTTTCCGCAGTGATGCCGAAACCTGGCCACTAGGCCCAATAGGTTTCTGGGAAAGTACTTTTAACAACGGCGAAGTGTTACAGCACAGAATTGCTACCTTACTTGTATTTGTTCTTGGCATTTATGAACTCACTGCCAGAATAACCAAAAATCCAAACAGCAAACTACCTTTTGTTTTTCCCTTGCTGGCTGCTTTCGGCGGATTAATGTTGCTGACTCATTCACATGTAGGCTTTCAAGCGAAAAGTGCTTTCCTTATCCAGGTCGGTCACACCACAATGGGAATTTTCTCTCTCATTCTGGCATGCGGTCGCTGGCTGGAACTGAAATTGGACAGACCCGGCAAGGATATTGCCGGTTTTATATCCGTTGCCGCCTTGTTTCAGATTGGCATCATCCTGATGTTCTATCGCGAACCCCTTTATTAATATGAATACATTACATAACTACCCACTGCTTAAAGACATCAACACCCCGGCAGATGTCCGCAAGTTACCCAAAGACCAGTTAAAAAATTTGGCTAAAGAACTACGCGAGTATTTAACGCATACCGTGAGTATTTCCGGTGGCCACTTTTCAGCAGGTTTGGGTACGGTTGAGTTAACGGTGGCGTTGCATTATGTGTTTGATACACCCTCCGATCAGTTGGTTTGGGATGTCGGCCATCAGGCTTACCCACACAAAATCCTGACTGGGCGCAAAGACCGAATGACCACCATTCGTACCAAAGGCGGGGTTTCGGCATTCCCTAGCCGCGCGGAAAGTGAATACGATGCCTTTGGTGTCGGTCACTCTAGCACCTCGATCAGCGCAGCCTTGGGCATGGCGATTGCCTCTGAACTGAAAGGCGAAGACAAGCAAATGGTAGCGATTATCGGCGACGGCAGCATCACCGGCGGCATGGCTTTTGAAGCGATGAATCATGCCGGCTCTTTGGATGCCAATCTGTTAGTCATTCTGAATGACAATGACATGTCCATCTCGCCACCTGTCGGTGCGATGAACAATTATCTGACCAAGATTTTATCCAGCAAGTTCTATTCTTCGATGCGCGAAGGCAGCAAGAAGGCATTAAGCAAGGTGCCCAGCGTCTGGGAACTTGCACGCCGGACTGAAGAACACATGAAAGGCATGATTGTGCCGGGTACCTTGTTTGAGGAACTGGGCTTTAATTATATCGGCCCGATTGACGGGCATGACATCGAAATGCTGGTGTCCACACTGGAAAACCTAAAAGAAACTTCCGGCCCGCGATTCCTGCATATCGTCACAAAAAAAGGCAAAGGTTATCCACCGGCTGAGAATGATCCGCTGGCCTATCATGGCGTACCTGCGTTTGATCCTGCCAAGAATTCCTTGCCTAAGTCTGCACCGTCACCTCATCCGTCTTATACAGAAGTTTTTGGTGACTGGTTATGTGATATGGCAGAAAAAGACGAGCGTTTGCTGGGCATTACTCCCGCCATGCGTGAGGGTTCTGGTCTGGTGAAGTTTTCAGAGCGCTTTCCAAAACGTTATTTTGATGTCGCCATTGCCGAACAACATGCAGTAACGCTGGCGGCAGGCCAAGCCTGTCAAGGCGCCAAGCCTGTGGTAGCTATTTATTCTACATTTTTGCAACGCGCTTATGATCAGTTGATTCATGATGTCGCCATTCAAAATCTGGATGTCTTATTTGCGCTGGATCGCGCCGGTTTAGTTGGTCCTGACGGCCCTACCCATGCCGGTAGCTTTGACCACAGCTTTATGCGTTGCATCCCAAATATGCTGGTAATGGCGCCTGCCGATGAAAATGAATGTCGCCAGATGCTTTATACCGGTTTTATGCACGAAGGCCCGGCTTCCGTGCGTTATCCACGCGGCAAAGGCCCTGGCGTTGCAGTCAATAAAACCATGACAGCATTACCCATCGGAAAAGCCGAGATTCGTCATGAAGGTAGTCGTATTGCTATTCTGGCCTGGGGCAGCATGGTGACACCGGCCATGGAAGCAGGCAAGCATTTGGGTGCAACCGTGGTCAACATGCGATTTGTCAAACCAATCGATGAACAACTGATTCTTGAACTGGCCAAGAGCCATGATATATTCATCACCGTTGAAGAAAATGTCATTTCCGGTGGTGCAGGCAGCGCGGTCAGCACCTTCCTGCATACGCAACAAATACTGATGCCGGTATTAAGTCTCGGCCTGCCTGACAGTTTTGTTGAGCAAGGCACCCGCGAGGAACTGCTGGCTATGTGCGGATTGGATAAAAACGGAATTGTTGCTCAGACTGAGAAGTTCTGCGCGTAAATACACCGAGGTAACAGCCAAATTAAAAAGGGCGGCCAGTGGCCGCCCTTTTTAATTTGGCTTGTTAGCATCGTTCGCAATTGACGCCGCGCTTCGTACCTCAGCGTATCTTCTTAAGGACTACCACCTCTTAAAGCTAATGGATGCTGGGGCTTTTGCCACAAAATCTGCTTTTGCCATTAAATGGATATTGCTTTCAGATAGTGCTCTTAAATAGCGTCTATGCCTAGGAGCAACTTTACTTCCCATCTTTTCTGATAGTTCGGACATATGCTTCCATCTTTCAGTATAGGTTTCATAACTTTCGTCATACAATATTTTGAGAAGCTCTTCTGTAAATTCACTATTTTCATTTTTATGCAATTGTTTTGCTATATCCATGGCGATATTGTGAATGGTATCCATAGTTTCTGAGTCTGTTTCTACATTGTGCAATTCGTTTGTTGCAAGCCAAAAATACCAGTTATATAAATCATTAAGCTTGAGATACAGTTCATATTCCGATAATTCAAGAGCTTTGTTTGCCTCAGTTTTATATTTGAAATTGAAAGCAAAAGACCACTAATAAAACCAATTGCAATACTAAAAAATTCCATATTTTTCCTTTATATATGCCAAATAGATCTATAAAGTTATTTTATGTTAAAAATATACAAGAGAATATAAAAACATGCTGACCATCCTGCAACTCCCCGTCTTAAATGATAATTACATTTACCTGATTCACGACCCTGTATCGGGTGAAACCGCTGCGGTAGACCCCGCTGTTGCCCAGCCGGTTCTGGATGTGCTGGAGCAAAAAGGCTGGCGGTTAACCACCATCTTAAATACCCATCATCATGGCGATCATGTTGGCGGCAATCTGGAGCTGAAGCAAAAAACCGGCTGCACGGTTGTTGCGCCCCTTTCTGACCAAAATAGAATTCCCGGCATTGATCGCGGCGTTGTTGACGGCGACGTGGTAACGCTCGGATCGCATACAGCCAGAGTCATCGCGACTCCGGGACACACTAGCGGCCATGTCGTTTATCATTTTGCTGACGACAACACGCTGTTTTGCGGTGATACGCTGTTTGTAATGGGCTGCGGCCGGTTGTTTGAAGGTACCGCCGAGCAGATGTGGCATTCGTTACAGAAAC
>JBAZTN010000236.1:0-4356 GCA_041661895.1 Methylobacter sp.
GGGTTACCAACCCGCCACTGGATTCAATAAGAGAAAGCGACGGCATGACTTTGCGCGTCGCCTTAGGTGCGAAACCTACTTTTTCGGACGAATACAGCAAACAACTGGTCATCGACACGCCGATTTTACAGCGCACACAACTGGAACAAATCCGCAGGCAGTCAGCTGTCAGCACGATCACTCTGGACATGCTATACACCCCTGATTTCAATGATGCCAAACAAAACGAAGCGGCTCTGGAATCCGCCTTGCTGGCTGTCTGCGAAAAAGTTGAAGACGCAGCCAGAAAAAACACCGGCATTATCATTTTAAGCGACATTAACATCAGCAAAGACAAGGCGGCAATACCCGCCCTGTTAATGATTGCAGCGGCCAACCAACACCTGGTTAAACAAGGACTGCGCTTTAATTCATCGTTAATTGCAGAAACCGGACAGGCGGCGAGCCCGCATGATATCGCCACAATTTTAGGCTTCGGCGCTTCGGCCATCTGCCCTATCAGCATTCACAATCGTGTCATCAGCCATTATTCTGCCGAGTACCAGCAGAAAATTCTCGACACTTATCAAAAAGGCGCCGAAAAATCGCTCATGAAAACCATGGGCAAGTTTGGTCTGTGTACAGCTGAGAGCTATATCGGCGGCGAATTTTTCGAGTCCAACTATCTGGATACCGATGAACCAAAACTAAGCCCTTACTTCCCGAACATACACGCCTCAGTGGGCGGCGTGCGCTATGCCGATATCGCTGCCAGCGCAGCGGAATGGCACCAAAAAGCCCTGGCTGTCCGCGAGGAAAAGGATATCCCATTCCTGGGCTTGTTCAAAGAACGCCAGGATGGTGCAGGCCACTCTTACGGCAATACTGCTGTCAGGGAATACATCAACATGACGGATGAGGATATTTTATATATCCCTCAAGATGACAAGTCGCCTGAAGCTTCGGATACCGCCTATATTGATTTTGGTTACGAAAAACGCACGCCGGAACAAATTGATGCTTTCGGCATTACCCCGGCTTATCGCAGTTTTGCCAAAAACCTGTACCTTGAACGCGATTCCAGACCTGCCGCATTACGTGACATCATGGATTTTCCGGCTGACATTAGTTCTGCCGTAACAACGGCTGATTTTGACCGCATCCTGGGCAAGCAAAACCTGCGCGGCAATATTAACTATCTGATCCGCGGCTTAAACGTAACAAAAACTGACAACGACGCTTTCAGCATCAGCTTTTCAGAGAACTCGTCGACTCAGCGTTTAGAGCAGCTGGCAGAGCACTTTAAGAAACGTTTTTCCGACACCGGATTCAGCATTGCAGTAACAGGAGACTTAATCGACTTAAAACTTGCCAGCACTGACAGTCTGTTGGCCAATTATTTGTCTTCTATAAAGGCAGCCCGCAATCCAATTGCCCTGACTGACGTGCAACCGGCACACCAGATTACTGCTACATTGGCCTCCGGCGCGATGAGCCATGGCGCGCTGCTAGCCGAAGCACATGAAGCGGTAGCTCAAGGCACCAACATCGTTGGCGCCTTAAGCAACTCAGGCGAAGGCGGCGAGCATTCCAGCCGTTTCAACACGCTGCGCTCCAGTAAAATCAAGCAATTTGCCTCTGGACGCTTCGGAGTCTGGACAGGCTATCTGGCTGACCCCAATATTCAGGAAATTGAAATCAAAATAGCCCAGGGCGCTAAACCCGGTGAAGGTGGTCAATTGCCTGCTGCCAAAGTCTCTGTGGAAATCGCCGCTTTACGCGGCGGTACGCCCAGAGTCGAGTTAGTCAGCCCTCCGCCACATCACGACACATACTCTATCGAGGATTTAGGGCAGTTAATCCATGATGCCAAAGCTGCACGCATCAAAGTCGGCGTGAAACTGGTTTCATCGGAAGGTATAGGCACGATCGCCGTGGGCGTTGCCAAAGCCGGCGCGGACGTCATCAACGTTGCAGGTAACACCGGAGGTACGGGTGCTGCCGCAGTCACCAGCTTGAAAAACAGTGGGCGTTCGCCTGAAATCGGCATCGCCGAAGTACATCAGGCATTGGCCCTGAACGGCTTACGCGACAAAGTCATATTACGTTGTAGCGGCGCGCATCAAAGCGGACTGGATGTTGTGAAATCTGCTATTTTGGGCGCCGACTCGTTTGAATTCGGCACTACCGCGTTAATGATGTTGCGTTGCGTCATGGCGAAAAACTGTAACGTCAAATGCCCTGCCGGCCTAACCACCGCCCACGAAGAATTCAAAGGCGACCCGCGCGTACTGGCGCAATATTTTATGAATCTGGCGCATGAAGTCAGGGAAATATTGGCGGTATTAGGCTATCAAAGCCTGCTGGAAATTCGCGGAAAAACCGATTTATTGCACTTGATCGATCATCCGACCATGATAGGCCAACTTGACCTGACCAAATTGCTTGCGCAGGTTGAGGTGATAAAAATTGATAAACCTATCTATCTGGAAGCCAACTTTAGCGTTGACGACAGAATCATAGAACAGGTTAAAGCCGGAATTGTTGATGATAAGCAGCAGCAAGTCATCATCGAAGGTGCAGACTTTAAACTCAATAACTGCAATAAAACCGTCGGCGGCCAGGCGTCCATTGATATTGAGCGCATGCTTTCTTACCAGCTGAGTGAGCAGCAAGTTGCAGAATCCAAAGCTATCTACACCAACCAGCATGGTCGTCGTTATTTGGCACCGGACAGCGTAATTATCCGCACTCACGGTTCTGCCGGACAAAGCTATGCGGCATTCCTGAATGACGGCATGCGCATGGAGCATCTTGGCACCTGTAACGATGGCGTTGGTAAATCCGCGTGCGGAGGCACCATTGTTGTTGAATCCCCGGGGGGCGGCCTTAAAACACCTGGCAATAACGTGTTAATTGGCAACTTTGCCCTGTTCGGCGCTACCGGCGGCAAGGCCTTTATCAATGGCGAAGCCGGAGACCGCTTTGCGGTTAGAAACTCAGGTGCAATGGCGGTTGTCGAAGGCGTTGGCGACTTTGCTTGCGAATACATGACCAACGGAGCCGTTTTAAACATCGGCGGATTTGGCAAAGGCTTCTGTAATGGCATGTCCGGCGGCAATGCTTATCAGTATGATCCGGAAAACCGCCTGGAACATCTCTACGACAAGTCTTCCGTTGAGATTCATAGCCTGGCCGAGGACACGGATACTGCTCTTGCACATGAGCAGTTCATCCTTTATATGCTGGAACAGCATGCGGAATACGCCAACTCAAGCAAGGCCAGAAACCTGATCACTAACTGGGCCGATGAACGCAAACACTTCAAATTTGCGCTGCCATTATGGCTGTACAAAACCCAGACGGCTGAATTCCTGAAACAGTCTTTGGATCGCAAGGAAATGATCGAGGAACTCGCTATTGACTATGCCGCTGCGCAAATTGCACAGGTTAAAAATGCCTATCAACATGCACAACCGCTGTTCAATGGAGAAATACCGGCTTATGGAACTGCGGATACAGCCTTGACTTTCAAATTGGTGAACAGTTTTGCAGTGCTCGAAAAAGCCCAGCAGGTTGCCCGCGAAATGCTCAAACACCTGCCGGAAGTTCTGCGCTCACCAAGCCAGATTGAGCAAGCGGCGCGCAAGCTGATTATTGAACGTCCGCGTAAGTTACAGGATGCGCTAGTAAAAAGCATACGCGAAGCCTACAGCAACTACAGCGACGACCAGCTTGCCTGCCTGTTGGCCGACAAGCGTCTCAATGATTACAAGACAGCGTTGATCAATCGCGATGTGCAAGGCATTTATTCGATAGGTTCTACAGCCTGGATTATTGAACAAAGCAACATCAATAAACTGGCGTTAGCAGGCATTCCTTCTATTGAGGAATACCTGGCTGGACTCGTTGGATTGAATATTGTTCAAGACATGATGAACGAACAGGCGGCCTGAACCAAGCGCCTCTCACTTTCACATGCATCCCCATACCTGGTATGGGGATGCAGAAACAAACATTGATTTGTTAGTAACTAAAATGAAAACACCTCATATTCCACTAGATGCTCCATACAGCGAAGCCCAGCGCGCATGGCTGAACGGCTTTTTTGCCGGTATGCACACCCACATGATTCAAAGCGCAGGCTCGGTGAATCAGGCGGATGCCCGTATTATCAACATTCTTTACGGTAGCCAAACCGGCAATGCCGAATCAGTCGCCAACGATGCCGCCGCAGTCGCAAAAGCCCACGGCTTGAAGCCATTGGTAAAAAGCATGGATGAGATCGAAATCGATGCGCTTTCAGCCATGGAATATCTGCTCATCATCACCAGCACCTACGGTGAAGGCGATATGCCTGATAATGCCCAACTGCTG
>JBAZTN010000237.1:0-4305 GCA_041661895.1 Methylobacter sp.
CTTTGTTGACGGCATTTCGCGCTTGCCAGATGACTATCGAGCCGCCGAGTATCAGAATGCACAGGGAAGAGAACAATATTCTTTTATTAATCTGGTAGCGTAAACTCATTTTGGGTGTATTGAATAGGTCGGGACGGCTTCGAGCATGCATTCTGCGATATAATAGTTTTGTAACGGTACTTAAGGTTTAACTTGGTATCATTTTTAGTATAAACCCTTGCTGCGATTTTGTTGTCAGCAAGTTTAATCGAGAGGAAGTTAGTGTGGCAAAGGCTAGTGATTTAAAGAGAGGAATGGTGGTCGAAATAAATGGAATACCGCATGCCGTAAAGCAGGTCGACGCTAAAAGTCCTTCGTCTCGTGGCGCATCAACCTTATATAAGATTCGTTTTACCAATCTCAAAACAGGCCAAAAACTGGATGAGTCATTAAAAGGTGATGATTTCTTTAAAGATGCTGACTTGGTGCGGGCCAAGGTACAGTTTTCATATATAGATGGCAGTAGCTATATCTTCATGAATATGGAGGACTATACCCAGTACAGTTTGAGTAGTGATGATTTGGAAGGCCAGATCGAGTATTTGACCGAAGGTCTTGAAGGCATTGTTGCTTTGCTGATAGACGATGCTGTATTGGGCATTGAACTGCCCAGTTCGGTAGTACTGGCGATTGTTGAGACAGCTCCTGCGATTAAGGGCGCTACGGCATCAGGCCGCACGAAAACGGCCAGATTGACTACAGGATTAGAAGTTCAGGTGCCTGAATATCTGGAAACTGATGAATTGATCAAGATCAATACTGAGACCGGAAAATTCATGTCACGTGCTTGAGCCATGCCTGTCGAATCCGATAACTTATTAAGCGTTGCTCAGGGCGAGTTTGAACTCAACCGGTTGCCAAAACGTCCGCGGGAATTGTTACGCGCCTGGGATGCGGCCGATGAATATCTACTCAACACTCTCACAGAAGAGTTCAAACCATCGGTTGATGCGCGGATTTTGATTCTGAATGACACCTTTGGCGCTTTGGCTGTAGCGCTCAGTTCATTTCAACCGCTAGCAGTATCTGACTCGTATTTGTCACAGCAGGCGACACGGCTCAATCTCGCCGCAAATGACTTGCCTGAGCGGAGTGTCAGGCTGATGAACAGTCTTGAAGCGCTGGAGGGAGTGTTTGATCTGGTGTTGATTAAGGTGCCGAAAACGCTGGCTTTACTGGAAGATGAGTTGATGCGGCTGCACCCCCATCTGAGACTGTCAACCAAAGTCATTGCAGCGGGCATGATAAAAACTCTGCCTCCCTCGATTTGGAAAATGCTGGAGCGATTGGTCGGGCCAACGACGACATCGTTGGCAAGAAAAAAAGCGCGGCTGATTTTTGCAACGCCTGACCCTAAGTTGGATGTTCCGCCCAGTCCTTATCCGGTTTGTTATCAGCTTGAGGGTACCGGGCATCTGATCAGCAATCATGCCAATGTATTTTCCCGTGATAGCCTTGATATAGGCACTCGTTTTTTTCTCCAGCATCTCCCAGCTAGGCAGGATGCCTGTGACATCATTGATCTGGGTTGCGGTAATGGCCTGGTCGGTTTAATTGCCGCTGAAGGCAATCCGGCGGCGACCGTGCATTTTGTTGATGAGTCTTTTATGGCAGTGGCATCGGCCAGTGACAATTTTCATCGTGCTTTTGGGCAACAGCGCGAGGCGACTTTTCGTGTCGGAGACGGGCTGATGGATTTTGAATCGGAGTCAGCAGACATGATTTTTTGCAATCCGCCTTTTCATCAGCAGAATACGGTGGGCGATCAGATTGCCGACAGCATGTTTAAACAGTCACGGAGAGTATTGCGGAAAGGCGGCGAGTTATGGATCATTGGTAATCGGCATCTGCCTTATCACCTCAATCTTGACCGTCTTTTTGGTGCGCATTCGGTGGTCGCAGCCAACTCGAAGTTTGTTATCTTGAAGGCTCGCTTGAATAATTAGCCGGTGGGCAGCACAGAATTTTGGGCAAAAAAAACTCCCAGTGCATGAGCGCCGGGAGTGAGATCAAACAGGATTTACTGTTTGTATTGCGATACCAGGAGGTGGTAAATACGTTAGCCGTGCAGTCTGCGACTCAAAACCATATTGCTGAATATAGCGGCTGATGCAAACACAACGGTTGAAACAATAAATTCGCCGGAAATAAAACCAAAAATGCCAATGATAAACATCAGGCCTATTAGAATATCTCTTTGAAAATCAGTCATTTTAAAGATCCTTTAATGCATTGTGGGTAAGAAATAAGTAGATTGAGGCATACTATACATGTGTGGCTATTTGTTGACAATACCAGTAATTATTAATTAATAGTTTCCTTATTGGATATAATTAATTTTTTTGTTGCTACAATATTCCAGATATTACGAGTCAGTCCGTGTATAAGCGTAGCGTCATGCACCGATAAGGGCTCTCTTGAAACGTCAACTTCCCTTAATCGACTCCCCATTTGCGACGGCTTTGGTAGGTGCAATGGTCATTGCATCACCCACATCAGGAAAATTGCCCTGGTGATCAAAATCGTCGCTGTGATGGCTTTTGAATGGCATCCAGTCAAATTAAAAGCGCAATGCATTCCTGTATGGTTGAATCCCTATATTAGCCAATAAATGAGATTTAAGTTATCCACATTTTTTGTGGGTAACTTTGTGTATAAGTTGAAGACAAATGCCTTAACTAGTCACTCCGTAAGGCTTTTTGTTAGATTGGCCAGATTATGCTCTGGTTACTTGGAGTAAATATAAATATCATTAACTATCAGCTAGTTATTAAATTAATCAGGTGTTGTGAGTGCTTTATTTTATGAGCAGAATTAATTTTTTCAGCTATGTTATTGAATAACGATAAATATTGCGTTTACTTGTGGAAAAATGAGTTTCAAGGAATTGTTGTCAAGTTCTATTTCTTGGAAATAAGCAGGATTATTCCGTAGCTCTTTCGATAAAAAATTGAATCACTAGGATGTAAAAAGAGTTGGCGTGAAATCTCAAAAAAGCCTGCAATTGAGAGGTCATTGATTTTCGGAGCGGCGGAGATATTTATGATGATTGTAAAGAGGGGCGACCGGCATGCAGGTCGCCCAGATAGCTCAGCTATATTTCTGCGCTCTTTTGGGGTAGCGGGTATAAGTCCATTTAATTATTCCATTGAATGGAATAACGCAGTAAATTAACTTATTACAAAACTTATTTTGCCGTGTTATGGCTGAAAGCTGTGAGTAATGAGGAGAATAGCGGGCTTTGTGCCGTTAATGTTTTAATGGCGTCTGCCATTTTTTCCGGCAGTGGTATCTTCAAATTTAACTTTCAAAGGCTTTCCGCAATATAGATTGCCGTCTAGTGCTGCTATTGCGGCTCTTGCTTCATGACCTTCCATTCCGATAAAACCGAAACCTCGGCATTTGCCGCTGAATATATCAGAAATAAGTTGAATGGAGCGGACTTTGCCATATTCGGAAAATAAAGCTTGAACAGTTTCTTCAGTGGCTTCGCTAGGTAAGTTTCCTACAAAAATTCGTTTCAAAAGACATGTCCTAAATTCAGGGGGTGAGTTGATCGACCGGGCTAGCCGGGTTATGCCACAACCCTACACTTTTGGCAGGGCTGTGTATCAGAGGTGCGTAAGATTAAGCTGCGCTTACTTGTGATGCTTGTGGACCTTTAGGTCCTGATTCGACTTCGTATTTAACAGCCTGGCCTTCAGCCAGTGTGCGGTAACCGCCATCGCTTGCGATTGCAGAAAAGTGTACAAACACATCTGCGCTTCCATCGCTAGGCGAAATAAAACCAAAACCTTTAGACTCGTTAAACCACTTAACAGTACCTGTTGCCATATAAATTACCTCAATAAATCAATGAAAATGTTTGATTGCAAATCATGCAGGGCAATTTTAAGGAGAAAAGCGAATGGAATTTCTGAAAAGTGCTGAATAACATGCAAAACTTAAGTTAAAGCCCCACGTCTGTACGTGAGTACTATCTACTTACTGTTGCATTATAGAGACTTATTCCCAGTATAGCCATCTAAAGTTTGGACGGTGCAAAATACTAAGGTTAAGTTTTTTTGTGTGATTCATAAACATCCTTTCAATATAATTGTGAGGAATGAACAGAGACATTCAGCAACGGCTTAAGTGGGTAAGTGTTTAGTCCCAGAATTAACTGGTAATATTTATTCTAACCTTAAGGAGCAGAAGCCATGGGACAAGTATTACACGGAACAGCCACGACCACGCACGCCACGCGAGCAAAAATACAAGCGTCTG
>JBAZTN010000238.1:0-848 GCA_041661895.1 Methylobacter sp.
GTTTCAACAATGCCATTAGCCATGCCCGAATTTGCAAACAAGCCCAGCGTTTTACCTGTGGCTTGCTGCAGTTGCTCCTTGTTAAACGCTAGCGTGTAGCCTTGTTGTTGCGCGATATTCAGCAGATTCTTAGCGTCCTTGCGTGATGATTTAATTTCAAGGCTATTCCCTGTCAATTGCACCAATTGTTGATGAAGCACAGAGTTTTTATCATTGGCCAGCTCGGGAAGCCAATTACTTAAACCGCCCGACAACATGACATCGGCATCAGTGGTCAGCAAGTCTTCCGAGACTTTGTTTTCCAGACTGCGGTGAGTCTGGTGCGAGGCAAAGGCAGCGGGGGTTGCATGGGTAATGCGCGTATCTGAAACTAGGCCGGTCGATTTACCCAGGCGTTTGGCTTTTTCGATAACATTTTCCTGAGGATTGCCGTCTTTATTCAGCCCCAGCATTTCTGCACCGGCAAATTTGCCGGTTGCCAGCTGTGTTGCCGATGCCCCAGAGTCAGTCACTAGTGTATCAGCGGTATAGGGCAAGGAAATACCTAATCGACCTTCTTCCATCATACGGTCTAACGCCGTAGAACGGTTGGCGATAACGCTATGCGGTGCCTGTCTGGCATAAGACAGCAATAGTCCGACCTGCTGAGGCCCCATACCATCACCAATGATCATGATGACATTTTTGACTTTTGTTTCAGCAGGCTTGACCCTGTCCAAGGCAGTGCAATTCAAAAGTGCAACGCTGATGAGGCAACAAGCCCATATTTTCCGCATTTGTATTTTCATAACCGCTCAATATGTAATCTTGGTGCGCATTGTAGCTCAAATAAAAATCGCAAATAGATT